>JAOACN010000614.1 GCA_026417815.1 Chloroflexaceae bacterium
ACGTCGCCGTGGCGGGCAGCGCCATCGCCGGATTCGACCCCATCCGTGAGGGCTGCCTCGAGGGCGTGGCGATTGCTACAGGCTATGCCGCTGGCGCGACGTGAGACCGCTTGCCCCGGCGGGCAGGGGCGTGGGGCAACCTGGTTGCCCCACTTTCCCAACCGGCGTTGGGGCGCCTTCCACCCGCCCGGCGGGCGGGGGCATCGGGCAACCGGGTTTTCCCGGCGGGCCGGGGCGTGGGGAAACGTGGTTTCCCCGCTCGCCCGATGCGCAGGGGCGTGGGGCAACCGGGTTGCCCCACTTTCCCAACCGGTGTTGGGGTGCCGGCGCTCACCCACAGGCAGGGGCGTGGGGAAACGTGGTTTCCCCGCTCGCCCGATGCGCAGGGGCATGGGGAAACCTGGTTTCCCCATATGTAACCAGTTCACCTGGAAAATCATATATGGATCACATCGAACTCTCCCTCGAACAATCCCTCGACCACTGCATCAAATGCAACATCTGCACGGCGGCCTGCCCGGTGGCCGCGGTCACCGACCGCTTCCCCGGGCCGAAGTACGTCGGTCCCCAGGCGCAGCGGTTTCGCCACGAGCGGCAGCCGGTCCCCGACGCCTCGGTGGACTACTGTTCGGGGTGCCGGGTGTGCAACGAGGTGTGCCCGACGGGGGTGCGCATCGCCGAGTTGAACGCGCGGGCGCGGGCGCGCATCGTGGCCGAGCGGGGCCTGCCCTTCCGCAACTGGCTGATCGCCCGCTCCGAACTGGTTGGCCGTCTGAGCTGCGGCCCCCACGCGCCCCTGGTCAATGCCGGGTTGCGCTTCGGCCCCGCCCGCTGGCTGGTGGACCGCGTGCTCGGCATCCACCACGCCGCGCCCCTGCCCGCAGCCAGCGCCTACAGCTTCCGCGCCTGGTTCAAGCGGCGGCGACGGCGCGGGTCTGGCTCGCAGGCGAACGAGAAGCGGCGGGTGGTCTACTTCCACGGCTGCGCGACCAACTACTACGAGCCGCGGGTGGGCCAGGCGGCGGTAGCGGTGCTGGAGCGCAACGGCTTCGAGGTCATCCTGGCGCCGCAGAACTGCTGTGGCCTGCCGCTGATCTCCAACGGCGACTTCGCCGCCGCGCGCAAGGCCCACGCGGCCAACGTGCGCAAGCTGCTGCCCTATGTGCGCCAGGGCATCCCCGTGGTCGGCACCAGCACCAGTTGCACCCTCACGCTGAAAGAGGAGGCCCCCGAAATCCTCGGCATGCATGATGCCGAGGTGCGCGCGGTCGCCGAGGGGACCTGCGACATCTTCGAGTTCCTGCGCAACCTGGCCGAGCGTGGCGACCTCGATACTGCCTTCAAGCCCATCGAGCGCGCGCTGCCCTACCATGCCCCGTGCCAGTACCGCGCCCACCGCCTCGGCGTGCCGTCGCTGGACGTGCTCGGCCTCGTCCCGGGCCTGACCCTCGTTCCCAGCCGCGCCAGTTGCTGCGGCATCGCCGGCACCTACGGCCTCAAGCGCGAGAAGTACCAGATCGGCATGGACGTAGGCGCGCCGCTCTTCGCCTTCGTGCGCGGCTTCGGCGCCGACCTGGCCCTGTGCGACAGCGAGACCTGCCGCTGGCAGATCACCCACGCCACCGGGGTGGCCAGCAAGCACCCGATCGAGATCCTGGCCGAGGCGTATGGAGTTGTTTGAGATTAAGCCCTGTTGCTACAGTTGCACGTTGTGCTTGTCCTCACTGATGCGCTGGCGCCGACTGTCACCTTTATATCCCTGGCAACCAGCGTCAGCCAGGTTGCCGGTTCACCACTTAGCGCCGGAAGTAGACCATTGAAGGATCCGGCCGCCCGACGAAGCAGATGTGCGTGAATCCATACTCCTGGATGGCCCGAAGCGCCAGCCGCGCCGCTTCGACGCGGGGCCCCAGATCGAGGATGTAGTGAGTGCCGTCAGCCAGGACGAAGCGGTTGTTCATAGGTTTGATCCTGGTCGTAGCCGGGTTGAAGGGTACCGCGTCCTCGTTGGCCATCGCTCCAGCAGGCGCTCTGCCATTCACGAGATAGTAGACCATGACGGGCGTGGGTTCGCCAATCTTACACTGCTGGTTCATGCCGTAGTGCTGGATGATCGCCAGAGCGCGCCGGGCTTCGCTTTCATTGGAGAACTCGAGCAGGGTGACGCTATCGGCAAGAAGTTTCCAGACCGGGCCAACCCTGACGACACGGGCCGTGGCAGGGTTGAACTCGATCGTAGTTACCCCTGGCAGGTAAGGGCTGGCAGCAGTGTTCAAGACGAGAGCGCCCATGGCCACCGCCAGCGCGGTGAGCTGTCGGGCACTTTCAGGATTGAAGCTGTACCCGTTTCGGAAATGATGGTATATCTGGTCATAGGCGCGGTAGGCATTGAGCGCCAGCCAGGTAATGAGCTGATCAATGCGCCAGTTCCTTGCGGGAACCCTGGACCAATCGCCAACCTCCAGACGGGTCGGTGGCGTGGGGTCAGTGCGGTTCCACCGGTTAAACAGGTCGCGGACCTGGTTCATGAATGCCGTTTCTCCGAACCAGGTCGACAGCCTGCTATCGAGATCCTGCTCGTACCTTGAGTGCCAGTTGCCGTTGTAGCCTGCGGCGTGGTGTGGAATGACGGCGTCTTGAATGGCATGCATTACCGGCCCGAGGGCCACTGGATCCCGTGAGCGGACGTACTCGTAGTACCAGTAGCGTGCCAGATTGTCGAGCGGCATGAAGACACTGTAGGGGACGCCCCTTCCTGTTCCGCCCGTAGCTGCCGCCAGCGGAAAGCGCGCCCTCAGTTCATCCTCGATGGTGGCATAGCGTCCCTTGTCAGCCGGGAAGGAGTAGCGCTCAAGCGCGGGTGAGCAGCCCCGATACCACGGCTGGCCACGAGCGTGCACGTACTCGTCGTTGAACCACCAGTTGATACCCTCGTCAACCTTCTTGCCGCTGAGCCGGGCGAGGAGGTCGGCCCAGAAACCTTCCGCTACCTCGCTCGCATTTTGATACTGATCGGTATGGGCCGAGCCGCGCGCATAGCTGTACCCATCGTAGTCGTCGAACAGGCCAGGACCCTTCTTGATGTCAATGTAGTGGTTGAACGCGGTGAAGGATCGATCGTCGTAAGACGTATGGGGCTCGTCATCATCGTCCCAGAATGACGAGCTATGCGGGTCATCGCGACCGCTGTCAACAAGGCCACCCTCGACATCAACGAACTCAACGTCACGATAATCATCGACCCGGGCAGCTTCAGCCGCGACGTCAGCGCTCCTGCTGAGGAGCGGATGGGTCGCGTCAATGGCCCGCAGCAGGTCGAAGCTCTTCAGGGTCGTCTGGCGATGAGCATTCCCGTTCATCGTTGGCCTCCTTCGCGGTGGTATGCTCCTCGTGCTCCTGCCATCCGCTGCACGGTGCACCGTGCGGTCAATCGCGCGGAGCCCAATGCCCCACTGCGCTCCTTTGGCGTCGGCATCGTGCAGGGGATTTTAGCCTTTTCTTTCGCACTGCAACGAGACCTCGTCTGGGCGGGGGTAGCGGGGGCCACGGGCCTCCGCAGACTCCCCCTTCCTGGCGCGGCGAAGCCGCGCCAGGAAGGGGCAGAGGGGTGCAACCCCTCCGAACCTCCTCCCAGCGGAAGCCGCGGCAAGAGACAAAGTAGAGTTAGTACTACAACGAGACTTCTCATTATAGGGGAGGCTCGGAGGGGCTGCGCCCCTCCGATAGCCCCTTCCAGTGCGGCGCGGCGAAGCCGCGCCGCACTGGAAGGGGGAGTCCTGTGGGGGCCGCGGGCCCCCGCTACCCCCGCCCAGACGAAGTCTCGTTGTAGTGTTAGGAAGACCAATAACAAACTAACGTTAATCTGGACACGGTCAGGCCGGTTTGAACCTGGTCAGGCACAAAAAACCTCCCTGCATACTGGCCAGGGAGGCGCTACCCATAGACGAGGTAGGGCGAGCGCCTTCGCTCACGTAACCTCTTGGATCCAGCATACAGATAATTCCGGGATTTTGAAGAATCAGATCTGTATCTGGAAGTAATTGTTTATTCACTGAAGGTCCATATGGTGGTGTCGCATCCCGTGCTTTTCCATCGGGAGGGGCGTGGAAACGGTGGTGTTCCGATGACCCTTCAACCGGCTGCGTTCGTGGCGCCAACGGGAATCAAACGTCGCGGATGACCCCTTCTGAACCCTGCGGCGCCTCGCCCACATCGTGCAGGCCCTGCGGGCCACAGCTACCACCCAAGCGCAATCAGGATCACCGCCAGCAACAGGAGCACGTTCACCGGCCCCCAGAGCAGCCGCTCCCCCCGGCTCGGCGTGGCCAGGTTGGCAATGGAACCCAGCACGAAAAAGCCCGCCACGAACCAGATGGCTACCCGGCTGAAAGGGTAAAGTATCTCGAAGGCCAGACCCGCTCGGGCCAGGACAATCGCCGCGAACAGCAGCAGCACCAGCATCTGCGCCAGCGCGGCCAGGCGCATCCGGGGCGGCAACTGTCCTGGAAAGCGGCCCCCCAGCGTGTAGGCGCCCCAGGGCGCCCCCAGGGCCAGCGCCAGTTGGAAGAGCACGGCGACCGCTGTCAGGACCAGATACAGGGCAACGGGTAGATTCACGATCTCCCTCCCGACTCGAAAACCAACCTCGCTAGAGCACTGACCGGACTGCTTGATCCACTGAGGACACTGAGCCGTGTGGCTCGCTGCACCCGCGCCACCGTCATTGCAGGTCAATCTTTTCGCGAAACGCTAGAAGGTGGCGATTGGCGGGCGGATCGCCGGGCGTCCACCTGCGTGGATGCCGCCGTCCGCGCAGGCGGAAGACCGGCTTCAGCCTGTGCATCGTAGGTGCGTTGCGATGCGGACAACACCCTCCTCGAAGGCGGCAGAGCGCTGGCGCTGCCCCTGACGGCGATGGCCGGGCCGTTCCAGTCTATCCTGGAGTGCTGTGAGGCGCAACACGTTCTTGTCATGCCCCCGTTTTGCCACGCAGGAGTCGTTTCCAGCGCCGCTGGCGGTGACGATACAACAGGTGGGCAAAGGCCCAGATCAATCCCGTCAGCGGCCCGGCCCGGATCTCGATTTCATCGGTGTAATGCAGTCTGCCGCTGCCGAGGGAGTGAAACCGAATCGTGTGGTTCCAGACCGGCGCGAGTGTGCCGCTTTCCCTGCTCTCGATCACGTTGGCCTTCCGGTCTATCCTGACCAGGGTGATGCGATGTTCGCCGGCAGGCAACAACCCAAACAGGTATAGCCGCACAGCATACGTCTTGCCCACGACCCATTCGCGATCCAGGTCGCCGGCAACCAGCGGCTCGAAACGCAGGAGCGGCGCGGCAACAAAGCGCAGCGAGGCCGGGCGGCTGATCGCGTCCCAGAGTTGTTCCGGCGTGCAAGCGAATGTGGTTGAAATCCGCGCCAGCATCGGTCAGGCTCCTGGTTTGGCGTTTTCATTCACCTCAAGCTCTAATCAGCGCCAGCAGACTCGGCGCCAGATAGCCGCTCAGGGCCAGAGCCCCGCTGACACTGTGGGACACCGCCGTCCACCTGGCCGAGCCGGTGCGGTAAGCGATGAAGCCATAGCTCAGGCCGAGTGGAAATGTCGCGAGCGCGAAGCCGACCGGGTTGTCCGCGCGAAAGACCACCTGCGGGGCGAGGTGCCAGAGGGCAAAGCCGATCGCCGGGTACACGATCGCCAGCCACGGGTTGCGCGGAAAACAACGCGCATAGAGGCCCCGCCAGAGCAGTTCTTCGCAGATGCCGTTGACGGTTGCCAGTGGCGCGGCGAGCAGGATCAGGGCCGGCGGGGCGCGCAGAAATCCCCCGGCGTACAAGAAAACGGCGCTTAACGTCACGACCAGCCATAGACTTGCCGCGAGCCAGTTGGCCCGACTGAAGAGCCGGGCGCGGTCGCGCAGGAGGGCGCCGAAGCCCGCTTTTCCCAACAAGGCCCGCGGGACGAGCAGGCACCAGACCAGCCAGTACAGGCCGAAGCCGAGCAGGTAGCCCGCCTCCGCGCCCAGCCACCGCGCGGCCAGCGTAAAGCATCCAGCCATGACCGGCAGGAGCGCGAGGGGTAACACCAGCAGCCAGGTCCGCGCATGGCGAGCCGGTGTCATAGATGTGCTCCCTTCATCGCTCGAACCTGGCGAGCGCCCGGCACGCGCCCGGTGGCCGCCGAAGGCACGAGGGCAGCCTGGTGCAATTATTGATTGCCGATGGCGGATTGGCGCTCGGCTTCTCACGGCTGAGGCCCGGCTTGAACGCGGAACACGGGGATCCGCGGAGCAATGGCGTCGAAGGCCTCCCGCGGCGCATCGAGACCGACCGGCAGGCGCGAACGCGCGCCCGGCGCGCGCTGGAGGTAGACCTGGAGCACGCGGCTGCGCTGGTCCACCGGAATCGCTTCCAGACACACGTCCTCGACCCACCCATGGCGGAGCAGGGCGCGGCCATGCGTCGCGCGCAGATTCTGCACCCAGGCCGCGTTCTCGCCAAGCATTGCGACCAGGTAACGCTCGCCGTCAACCACGGCCATCACCAGGGAAAAGGCGATCACACGGAGCAACTGCGACGAGCAGGGCGCAGCGACGCTCGGGTTCATATCACCGAGCACGCATACACCGCGGAGGGTTTCAACAAGCCCAACCTCTGCGCCCCTCTGCGGCAAAGCACGCGCGCGCCTGGCCCCACTCTACCGCAAAACCGCGCGCCGGGGTGAAAAGAAGCCGCTACGCTGCGGAAGGATCCCTGCGCCGTAACACAGGAGCGAGATCGCAACCCGGGGTAGACAGGCGTTTTCGCCCCCGAGCAGGCAGGCGCGCTACGCTTTCCCTGCGCGGAGCCGATGCGCCTTGCCGCACCACAACGGGAGGAGAAAAGGTGTGAGAGGGCGGAGCCTTCCCAGACCGTCTCAACAAAGGGCAATGCGGTCATCCCCCGCACCTGATCGCCGGGCGCTGGCGCGCCTGGGTCTCTGGGCCGGGTTCGTCCTGGCGCTGGCCATCGCGACGTTCCTGGGCGCCACCCTTGATCGTTGCGATCCGCGGGGCAACCTGATCGCCTTTCTCTCCTACCGCGCCGGGCATGATGGCCTCTATGCCGTTGATGCCGACCGTGGCACGCTCTGCCGGCTGAGCCTCGCCGGTGGAGGCGGGAGCATCGGGAGCAACCATAGCGCCTGGTCCCCGGCGGGGGATGCGCTTGCCTGGATCGACGGCAACCGCCTGTTGCTGCAACGCCTGTCCGACCCCGCTCCGACCGCGCTGACCGAGTACGTCACAGGCTCTGAAAAGCCGATGGCCTGGTCCCCCGATGGGACGCGGATCGCCCTCATCGCCACTAGCTTCGACGCTGTCTCGCGCCTGGTAATCGTCGAGTTGTCCGATCCGCCGGCCCTGCGGGAGATCGCGGTGCTCGAGCGCCTGCCGCTCCATGCGCCGGATCCGCCGCGCTCACAGCTCATCGGCAGCCGGTTCGCCTGGTCACCTGATGGTCGGCAACTCCTGCTCGATCGCGGCGATCAGATCCTGCGTTTCGACCTGATCAACGCCAGCGCTGATCTGCTGCTCGCACCTGGGCGCCAGCCCGCCTGGTCGCCGGATGGGGCGCAGATCGCCTTTGTCCGCGCTGGCGCGCTGATGGTCGCCCGCGCCGATGGAACCGCCGCGCGGGAAGTGGCCGTGGACGGCGAGCATCCGGTGTGGTCGCCCGATGGGACCTGGATCGCCTTCCGTACCGCCGAGGGCGTGGCGCTGGTGCACCCGGATGGCGCCGGCGAACGGCTGCTCGCGCGTGGGGCAATCACCCCCATTAACGACAGCAACGCCACAAGCTACACCTGGTCGCCCGATGGCCACTATCTGGCGGTGCTGGAGGGTGACTGGCAGCATGGCCTACCGGGCACGAACGCGATCAGCGTGGTGCGGGTCGCCGATGGGCAGATGCGGCGGCTGATCAACCGGGGCGTCAACCGGGCGCCAGCGTGGCGCCCGGCTATGCCGGCGGGTGAGTCCCGAAAGGCAGGTGGCCGATGACCCTGCTGATGTTGTTTTTCGGCCTTTTCTGGCTCTGGGTACTTGCCAGGTTGCTGGCCACAGGGCCGGTGGCGAGCCAGGGAGATGGCACGGCAGTCGGTAAGAGCGGCGCTGGCCGGCTGGCGCTCGTGGCGCTGGCGGGCGGCATGTGCGGGCTGGTGGTCTGGTCGCTGGCGCTCATCGGGCCGCGGACTACCCTGCTGATCGCATCGGGCGAATTCGGCTGGCTGCCGTATGTGACCCGCTACCCTTTCCAGATGATGCTGGCGGGCGCGCTGTTGGGCCTGGTCTTGGCCGTGAGCCTGCAGCGTAGACCAGGCTGGCCCGCCCTGAGTCTGCGTGTCGCAGGTGTGCTCGTCCTGGGGTGGGCGGGCTACGGGTTGATGCTCGCGCAGCCGCCGTGGGGCGACCTGCCGGCCGCGGTGGTGCTGGCCCACCGTGGCGTTGCCGCCCTGGGCAGCGCGGCGCTCACCATCGCCATTATGGACCTGCTGCTTCACCCCGCGCGCCTGCTGGAACGGGCGGCGCTGCTCATGCTCAGCATCCAACTGGTGCTGCTCGCGCAGACGATGGTGTGGGACGAGCTTCTCGCCCGCGCGTTGGGGCTACCCGTGCGCTAATGGCGCCCAGACTCGAGGGTCTGGGTTTTAAACGCTCCTACATCGCAGAGCATCGTGAGCGAAGTGTTCGCCAGGATCGCTATGTGCCGCTGAACTGGCTGGCGTCACCCGCTGGGATCTGCTAGATGCCCTTCGCGCGCGGGGCGCGAAGCAACGCCCCGGTGAGGCCCGCTCAGCCGACGAGATGGATGATCTGGGCGAGCGCCTGGAGCAGCAGGGCCTGCTGTGACGGTGGTCTCCTGACGAGCTCCAGCGAGGAGGTTCGGAGGGGTTGCAACTCTCCGAACTTTCCCCTTCCTGGTGCGGCGCGGCTTCGCCGCGCCGCACCAGGAAGGAAGATCTTCGGAGGCCTATGGCCCCCGCAACCCCCGCCAGCGGCAAAGCTATAGCCCGGCGGCTGAAGCCGCGGGCTACCGATGCGAAGCCCGCCTGCGCGGGCTATACCGGATTTAATTCTTTGATCTTCATTGCTCGCTCGCCGACGTTCACCTCAGGCGGAGTACACGGGCGCCTCTTGCCGGAACAGATGGTACATCTCCAGCGCCCGGTCAATGCGGCGCGCGAGGTGTGACTGGTCGCCGGTTTTGAACCCCGGCCCGATTTCGGCGAAGACGAACAGGTTACCGGCGGCGTGCAGGGTGTAAAACTGCGTCGCGGCGAAGTAGTTCGCCAGACGCTCGTCGAAGAAGCGCCGCACGGCGGGCGGGTCGTCCGACGTAACCGTGTAGCGCGCCGCGAAGGCGGGATAGTCGGGAAAACTGACCGGCTGCCCCACCCTGGCTACGGCCCATTCAACGATCCTGTTGGCCAGCCCGCCCAGGGCGTACTGTTGCGTGTCAACTTTGGGGTAAAACATGAACGGCGGCAGGTGCAGGGTAGCGGAACGGATCGCCACCGCCTGGTGAGCAGTGATCGAGTCGCCGTCGCCGCTCGTATCCACCAGATCGAACAGAAACAGTTCCCCGTCCTCCAGCGGGCGGCGCCAGACATTGCGCAGTTTGTAGGTCGCGGTCCCCCAGGCGGGGCGATGCAGGGCGAAGATCCGCTCTGCCAGCGCAGCGTCCGGCTGAGCAACCGGTGTCAGCCCCAGCGCCTGCGCCACCTGCGCTTTCTTCGCCCTTTCCTTGCGTGTGATGACGATGCTCCCGATGAGCATCGCCGCGAACACCAGCGCGATCAGCAACGCAACGACCACTGTTGTGACGCCCATAAGCTCTCCGTGATGCTAAGCGGCTTGATATGGACGGCGCGTCCGTGCGCATCGTTTACTCCTCGGCAGCCGATGGGGAACCCGGGTTTTCCCACATCCGCGCCCGGCCAGAAGTCGTCCCGCGCATAGAGAACCTGCCAGCCCTGTGGGACAACCCTCCCGGTTGTCCCACGGCGTTCTCCCGACACCTCACAGTATGAACACCCTCACCGTACCCTCGCGTAGAGCCGGTAGATCCCCTCCCACTCCACCAGGCGAAAGTGCCCCGTGGCCAGGACGGGCAGGTACAGATCGTGCCCGAAACGGCCGATGACCAGGTAGTCGGGATCGTTGGCCAGGGGATCGTACTCCACGCGCGCTTCCGGCTCAACCTGCAAATAGCGTTTGCCCAGCGCCACGTGGATCTGGTCAGGGGGAAAGGTGTAGGGCTGGTTCAGGAGGAAGTGCAGTTCGCTCTCATAAGTTTCGACGCGCGAACCGGGCGGCTGGGCGTTGAGCCAGGCCGCGATGCGCTGCGCCGAGCGGTCATAGGTGGTGTACTCTTTGGTCAGGCTGAGCGTGGTGAGCGGCGCGGCGGCGGCGATCAGCAGCACGGCCAGCAACGCCGCGCCGCCGGCGCGGGTCGGGCGGCGCAGCGTCAGCAGGTCGCCCAGGGCAAGCAGGCGCTCGCGAAGAGCGAATCCGCCGCTCAGGGCGAAGAGCAACTCCGCCACGAAGAGGCTGGCGACCACGCCGGGGACGGCCATGTAGCGTGGCACGCCCACGGAGAGACCCAGGAACCAGGCCAGCCAGCTCCCGCAGAAGGCCAGCAGGGTCAGGCGCAGGTACCAGGCCGGCGCCCCGGCTCGGGCGGAGGCGCGTTCGCCCCACAGTCGCCACGTTCCCCACAGTAGCCCGCACAGGGCCGGGAAGCCGAAGAACACCAGGTTCTGCAAGGCATAGAGGCGGTGAAACGCCGTTGGCACAATGGCCACCATGCCCAGCAGCCCCTCGACCGGCTCGGGCAGGAGGTCCGGGTCGAAGAGCAGCGCCGCGCCCAGCCAGCGAAGCAGGTTCGCGCTCAGGAACGCGCCGCCCGCCGCCAGGGCGAAGATGCTCGCCACGCGCCAGCGGCGCGCCAGCAGCGCCGCCAATCCCGGCGCCAGCAGCGAAGCCAGCAGGAACGGCGCGGTCTGCCCTTTGCTGATCCAGGCCGCCCCGAGGAGCAGCACCGTGGGCGGCAACGCGACCCACGCGCCGCCCAGCGTCGCCCACAGGCCCAGGTAGCCGGCCAGCAGGTAGAGCAGCATGGGCATCTCGGCCAGCACCTGCCGCCCCTGCAACAGCGGCTGGATCTGGGGGTGGATGGTCAGCAGCAGCGCGGCGCCAACGGTCGCCCAGGCCAGGCGCCCCTGGTTGAGACGCGCGCCGAGGGCGGCCAGGAGCAGGACGGACGCCACGGCGCAGAGCACGCCAAACAGCCGGCCCTGCCACAGCCCGACACCGAACAGGCGCATGCTCAATCCGACGGGCAGCGTCGTAGTGAAGGCCGCCTCCAGCCCGGGGGCGGCGGGTTGCCCATCGCGCAGGCGGCCGTAGTGCCCCGTTTCGGCCCAGGTGCGCGCCACCGAGAGTGTCCAGCCCTCGTCCCACCAGATTGGCGGGCCATCGAGGTTCCACAGCCCCACCACCAGCAGCGCGAGGGCCAGGGCGGTCCAGGCTGCCAGCTGGCGCGCGCTAGCGCCCACCCTGGTCGGTTGTTCGAGATACGTAGATGTTGTGTACTTCATCGCCCCCAGTGTACCCTATGCAGCGTACCAGCGAGCTACGGGGGGCGTGCGGAATAATAAGGTGTGGAGGTATGGAGGTGTAGAGGTGTGGAGATGTGGAGATGTGGAGGTGTGGCGAATTCGTCATACGAGTACCGTTGCAACTGGCGCGGGATCGCCAGATACTCGTCCAGCTTCTCCAGCCCGCTGCGGGCTAACGCCCTCAGGGGCTTTTCTGAACTCAGCCAGGGCTCTGTCTCTTATACACATCT
>JAOACN010000634.1 GCA_026417815.1 Chloroflexaceae bacterium
AGATGTGTATAAGAGACAGGTGGTGATCACCGGGCGCACGGCCCGCTACCCCTTCCAGGGTTCGCTGGGCTACCGCATCCTCAATGCCGCTGGCAACCAGATCGGCCAGGGGTCCTTCCCTGTCGCCGGCCCACCGGACGGGCCAGGCAGTTTCAATGCCAGCCTGACCTTTGCCCTGCCGCCAGCGGGCGGGCGCATCACGATCGAGCTGGTGGATCAGGACACGACCAGCGGTCAGATCGCCGCCAGCGCGCGCATTGACCTGAACGTCGCTCCACAACGGCAGGAGATCATCATCGATTCGCCGCCGCCCAACCAGCAGGTGGGCAGCCCGATGACGATAGTGGGGCGCACCGTGCGGCTACCCCAGGGCAGCCAGCTCACCTACCGGGTGCGCGATGCCCAGGGGCAACAGATCGGCGTGGGGCAGTTCGGCGTGGCCGGCACCCAGGAGTCGGGCGGGCGCTTCACGGCCCAGGTGTTCTTTAACCTGCCGCCGGCAGGCGGGCCGATCACCCTCGAATTGCTGGAGCTCGACCCGGGCAACGGTCAGGTGCGGGCCAGCGCCACGCTGCCGCTGGTGGTAGCCGGGCCGCCGCCGACCGCCACCCCCACCGCGACCCCGCTCCCGGCACGGCAGGCAATCACCATCGAAACGCCGCCCACCGACACCGTGGTCGGGAGCCCGGTGGTCATCACCGGCCGGGCCGCCCTGCCGCCGCAGTTCGGCGAGTTGTACTACGTCATCCGCACCCCGGCGCGCGAGAACCTCGGCCAGGGCAGCTTCCCGGTGCGCCCGGCCCCCGGCCAGACCGCCAACGTGCCCTTCGTCGCCTCGCTCACCTTCGCCGAGCCGCCTCAGGGCGGGGCGATCATCGTCGAGATCTACGACCGTAACGGGGCGGGCCAGATCCTCGCCAGCGCCACCGTGCGGCTCCAGGTGCGCCCCCGGCCCACCGCCACGCCAACCACGGCGCCGGGCGGGCAGGGCGGCAACCAGCGCATCACCATCACCGCCCCGGTCACCGATACCCTGGTCGGCAGCCCGGTGACGATTGACGGGCAGGTTGCCGTGCCACCGTACCAGGGAAAGCTCAAATATCGCATCACTAACACCGCCAACGCCGAACTGGGGGCCGGCGAGTTCCCCGTCCCCCAGCCCCGCGTCATCGGCGCGCCGATCACCTTCAGCGCCCAGCTCACCTTCACCTTGCCGCCGCAGGGCGGCCCGATCGTAGTGACGATCTTCGACCGCAACGACATCACCAACGTCATCCTGGCCGAGGCGTCGGTGCGGCTCCAGGTGGCCCCGCAGCCCTACCCCTACCCACGCTCGCTCCCACGGGCGCCGTAGGCCCGTGGGGCAACCTTGAGGCAGGGGTATAGGGAAGCCGAGTTTCCCCATACCCCTCCACCTGGCAGGGCCTGTCTCTTATACACATCT
>JAOACN010000644.1 GCA_026417815.1 Chloroflexaceae bacterium
CTCGTCGGCAGCGTCAGATGTGTATAAGAGACAGAGGGCGGTCTGCTCGTCCACGAGGGCCAGGGCGTCCTCGATGGAGGCGCCGGGCGTCTCATCGCCGGTAATCCGCACATCGAGGGCCTGCAGGTAGGTGCGGAGCACGGCCCGGTACTGGGGGTTGACACCGCGGGCAACGACGATCTTGCGCCGGTTGCGCACGACATTGAGGGCCATAATCGCCGCCTCGGCGATGGCGGTGCCGCCGTCGTAGTGCGAGGCGTTGGCGATCTCCATGCCGGTGAGCGAGCAGATCAGGCTCTGGTACTCGAAGATCGCCTGAAGCGTGCCCTGGCTGATCTCGGGCTGGTAGGGGGTGTAGGCGGTGTAGTACTCGCCCCGGCGGAGGATCTGGTCCACCGCGGCGGGCACGAAGTGGTTGTAGGCCCCCGCGCCCAGGAAGATGCTATGGCTATGGGCGCTGGCGTTCGCCTCGCTGAGGGCGCGCAGCTCCCGCATCAGTTCCGCTTCAGAGAGCGGCGCGGGCAGATCAAGACGGGGGAAGCGCCATCCCTCCGGCACATCGGCGAACAGGTCCTCAAGCGAGTTGACGCCTATGGCGGCCAGCATCTCGCCGCGCTCGGCCTCGGTGATCGAAATATAGTGTGACATAGTGATGCGATCCAGGGTGTAATCTGATGCGAGGAGGTTCGGAGGGGTTACACTCCTCCGAGCGTTCCCCTTCTCTGGTGCGGCGCGGCGAAGCCGCACCGCACCAGGAAGGGAAGATCTTCGGGGGCCCGCGGTCCCCGCAACCCCCGCCAGGGGCAAGGTGACAACGTAGAACTAATGGCCCCGCCCCTCGAGATAGGCGGCATAGGCCGCGGCGTCCATCAGTTCCTCTTCCTCACCCGAGGGGCGCATGCGGATGAGCCAGCCCGCGCCATACGGATCGCTGTTAATCGGCTGCTGATCGCTCTCCAGGGCGCTGTTCACGGCGGTCACCTCGCCGCCGACGGGGGCGTACAGGTCCGACGAGGCTTTGACCGACTCGATCACCCCGAAGCTCTCGCCCGGGGCGAAAGTGGCCCCCACCTGCGGCAGTTCGAGGTAAACGATATCGCCGAGTTGTTCCTGGGCGTAGTCGGTGATACCGATCACCACCTCATCACCCTCGACCCGCACCCACTCGTCCGACTTGCTGTAGCGGAGATCCGCTGGAATGACGCTCATGATGCACTCCTCAGGTGAACACAGGAACACAGGTGGTTGTAGGGGTATGAGGAAACCTGGTTTCCCCATACCCCGGCCCGATGGGAAGGTCTGGAAGGGTTCAGCCCCCAATGACATCTCTAGCTTTCATCTTGCCCCGGCCCGGCGCGCAGGGGCAGTAGCAGCCGCCGCAGATTACGCCTTCTTATAACGCGGCTTATAGAACGGCATCTTAATCACCCGGGCGCGGACAGGCTTCTCGCGGATAATCACGTCGAACTCGCTACCCTCGGCGCTCAGCGGGGTGGGCACCAGAGCGATACCCAGGGGCTTGCCCAGGGTCGGCGCCGGCATCCCCGAGGTCACGTGGCCCACCTGCTCGCCACTGAGGGCATGCACCGGATAGTCGGCGCGGGCGATGCCCCGCCCGACCATCTCGAAGCCGGCCAGGCGGCGGGCCGGCCCCCGGGCCTTAATCGCCGCCAGGGCCTCGCGCCCGATGAAGTCGCCCTTCTCCAGCTTCACTACCCAGCCCAGGCGCGCCTCGTAGGGGTTGATCGTCTCGCTGATCTCGTGGCCATAGAGGGCCAGACACGGCTCGAAGCGCAGACTGTCGCGCGCACCCAGGCCGCAGGGTTTCACGCTCCCCGGCGTCCCCAGGGCCAGCAGGCGCGTCCAGATCATCTCGGCATGCGGAGCGTCAAAGAACAACTCGAAGCCATCCTCGCCGGTGTAGCCGGTGCGGGCAATCAGCACGTTCACCCCGAACATGCTGGTCAGCGCCACCCCGTGAAAGGGCAGATTGCCCAGTTCGGACGTTTCGGACCCTTCGGCGTTGACCAGCAGCGCCTCGGCGGCGGGACCCTGCAGCGCCAGCATGGCCCAGCGGTCGGAGCGATCCTCCAGTTCCACATCGAAGCCCCGGGCGTGTTCCTGGAGCCAGGCCCGATCCTTGTCGCGATTGGCGGCATTGACCACCACCAGAAACTCGTCGGGAACGTGGTAGATGAAGATGTCATCCACGATCCCGCCATCAGGCTTGCAAAGCAGCCCATAGCTCGACTGCCCGATCGGAATGGCGGTCACGTCGCAGGTAACTACGTGCTGGAGGAAGGTTGTGGCGTGGGGGCCGCGGCCCATAAAGCGCCCCATATGGCTGATGTCAAACAGGCCGGCGCCCTGCCGCACCGCGTGGTGCTCCTCGATGA
>JAOACN010000647.1 GCA_026417815.1 Chloroflexaceae bacterium
AAGAGACAGGCATCAATCAACTGCGCGTAGGTGTCCATCGCCGCCTGCACCGGGGCCGGCGTGGTCATGTCCACCCCCGCGTCGCGCAGCAGGTCAATCGAGGGCCGCGACGAGCCGCTGCGCAGGAAGGTGATGTACCGCTCCACCGCCGGCTGGCCCTCAGTGATGATCTGCCGGCTCAGCGCCAGGGCCGCCGAGAGGCCCGTGGCGTACTGGTAGACGTAGAAGTTGTAGTAGAAGTGGGGAATGCGCGCCCACTCGAAGCCGATTTCGTCATCAAGCACGACCGTGGGGCCATGGTACTTCGACACCAGGTCGTAGTAGCGCGCCGTGAGGGTCTCGGTGGTCAATGGCTCGCCGGCCTCGACCAGTTCGTGCATCGTCAGCTCGAAGCTGGCGAACATGGTCTGGCGAATGATCGTCCGCCGGATGTCCTCGATCTGCTGCACCAGCAGGCGCCGGCGCAGAGCCTCGTCGTCGCGGTGCTTGAGCAGGTAGTCGGTCAGCAGGGCCTCGTTGAGCGTCGAGGCCACCTCGGCCACGAAGATGGTGTAGTTGCCGTAGACGAAGGGCTGACTCTTGCGCGTAAAGTACGAGTGCATCGAGTGGCCCAGTTCGTGGGCCAGGGTGAAGGCGTCGTCGAGCTGGTCCTGGTAGTTGAGCAGAATGTAGGGCGGAGTGGAGTAGGACCCGCCGCTGTACGCCCCGCTGCGCTTGCCCACGTTCTCGTACACGTCGATCCAGCGGCTGCCGAAGGCCTGCCGCAGCGCCTCGGCGTACTCCGGGCCGAGCGGCGCGAAGGCCGCCTCCATCAGCGCCGTGGCCTCCGGGTAGGGCACGGTCACCGCCACGTCCGGCACGGGCTGGGCGTAGAGGTCGTAGACCCGCAGTTCGTCGAGGCCCATCAGCCGCTTACGCACCTCCATGTAGCGGTAGTTTGTGGCCAGATTGGCCTCCACCGTGGCGATCAGGTTGTGGTACACCTCCAGGGGGATCTCGTTGGGCGCCAGGGCCGCCTCCAGCGCCGAGGCATAGTTGCGCATGCGCGCCTCGATCACGTGGGTGCGGATGGCCGCCCCCAGGGTGGTGGCAATCGTGTTGCGGAAGGGCCGGAAGGCCCCGAAGTAGCCCTTGAAGGCGTCGCGGCGCACCCGCCGGTCAGGACTCTCGATGAAGCGCCGGTAGCGGGCGTGGGAGAGTTGCACCATGTTGCCCTGCTCGTCGGTGATGCTGGGGAAGGTCAGATCCGAGTCGATCAGCATCTCGAAGGTCTCGTAGGGCGCGCGGGTGATGTCGCTGAACTGCGCCAGCACGTGCTCCACCTCCGCCGAGCGGACGTGCGCCCGCCGCCGGTTGAGCTTCTCCAACTCGTAGCGGTAGAGCTGCAACGCGGGCGTCTCGCGCAGCCACTGGTCGAGGGTCGCCTCGGGCACGGCGAGGATCTCCGGCTCGATGAAGGCCATGGCCGCAGCAACACGCGCGGCGAAGGAGCCGGCCCGCTCCTGCAGGGCCTGCCCGACCGGATCGGTGGCGTCGGTGTCCTTGCGGTGCGAGGCGTAGATGTAGAGGGCGTAGAGCCGCTGGCCCACCTCGTCGCGCAGGGCCAGCACCCGCGCCAGGTGCTCCGGCCCCTGACCCAGGCTGCCTTGCAGGGCCGCAAGCAGGTTCGCCTGCTCCTCCACCGCCGCCAGCTCCTGCTCCCAGGCGGCCACGTCGGGAAACACCACGCTCAGATCCCAGGTAAACTCGACCGGCGCCTCGGCGCGGGTGGGCACTTTCTGGGTTGCGGTTGTCATGCGGTGCGATCTCCTTTGATACTCCAGCGAAGCATCTCCAAACGCTGCGGAATCCCAAAACGGCAAAAGGCGCTTTCCTGGGAGGGCAAAGCCCCCCCGGACCCTCCTCCCGGGCAAGAGGTATGGGGAAACCGGGTTTCCCCATACCCCTGCCTGAAGGGGAGAGTTTCGCCGCCCCCTCCCTGACCCTCCCCCGCTGGGGGAGGGAACCGGGCGCCTCCCCCCAGCGGGGGGAGGCTGGGAGGGGGGGCGAAATGCCGCGAACGGTAACACAGCCGCGAAACCATGCCTTACCCAAACAGCAACTGCTCCAGTCGATCCACGAACCGCGCCAGCACGCCAAAGGCGCGCTCCATCGGTTCGGGGTCGCGCATATCAATGCCGGCCAGTTGCAGGACCTCCAGTGGGTAACGCGAACCACCTGCGCGCAGGCACTCCAGATAACACTCCGCGGCGCCGGGCTCGCCCCGCAGCACCCGGTCGGCCAGGGCGTTGGCCGCAGCGATGCCCGAGGCGTACTGGAAGACGTAGAAGGCGATGTACAGGTGCGGGAACTGGGCCCAGGCAATGCCGTTCCGCCCCGGTTCGACCCGCACCGCCGGCCCGTAGCCGCGCTCGAACAGACCCGCTAGCAGCTCAATCATCCCGTCGGCGGTCACCGGCTCGCCATCCTCGACCCAGGCGTGAACCTGCTGCTCGAACTGCGAGAGGATTGGCATGAGGAACAGGTAGCGGTGAAAGTTGTGCATCGCCTCCTCGAGGATGGCGATTTCCGCTTCCCGCGCCGGATTCTGGGCCAGCAGGTGACCCCGCAGCAGGGCCTGGTTGAAGTTCGAGGCCACCTCGGCGACAAAGGTCGCGTAATCGGCATAGACGGGCAACTGAGTATGGTTGGCCAGCCAGGAGTGCATCGAGTGGCCCAGTTCGTGGGCCAGCGTGCTCACCCCGTTGAGGGTGCCGTCGTAGTTTAGCAAAATGAACGGGTGCGTGTCGTAGCTGCCCGAGGAATAGGCCCCACTGGTCTTCCCCCGGTTGGGGAACACATCCACCCAGCGCTCGTGGGTCAGCCCGGCCCGCGCCGCCGCCGCGTACTCGGCCCCCAGGGGTTCGACGCTGGCGCAGACCTGTCTCTTATACACATCT
>JAOACN010000655.1 GCA_026417815.1 Chloroflexaceae bacterium
GGTCACCACCGTACCGAAACCGCCGATGGTAAAGGCCCGATCCACCGGCAGGCGCGGCGCGCCGCGCGCGGCCGCGCGCGCAGGGGGGGCGTCGAGCACGCGGGCCAGCGTCGCCAGGAGCGTATCAAGGCCCTGCCCGGTGCGCGCCGAAACGGCGACGATCGGCGCGTCTTCGAGGCTGGTATCTTTCAGGCGAGCGCGCACCTCTTCCTCGACCAGCGCCAGCCACTCCACGTCCACCAGGTCGGCTTTGGTCAGCACGACTACGCCGTGACGCACCTCGAGCAGATCGAGGATGGCGAGGTGCTCAACGGTTTGCGGCATCACCGCCTCGTCGGCGGCGATAACCAGCAACGCCGCGTCGAGGCCGCCCACACCCGCCAGCATGTTCTTGATGAACCGCTCGTGACCGGGCACATCGATCAGGCTGACGTTGCGCCCGGAGGGCAAGGTCAGCCAGGCGAAGCCGAGATCGATGGTCATCTCCCGGCGCTGCTCCTCCTCCCAGCGGTCGGGATCGATGCCGGTCAACGCCTTGACCAGGGTTGACTTCCCGTGGTCCACATGACCAGCCGTGCCAACGACGTACATACGCGCCTCATTGCTGCTAGAACATTGGGGAAACCGGGTTTCCCCGGGCCCCTACCCGTAGGAGAGCGGCGGCTCCGCCGCAGGTCAGACGGGGGCGGGGAAACCCGGTTTCCCCGCGCCCCTGCCGGGAGGGGCGGTTTTCCATCGCCTCTATGGCTTGTCCAAAGTGAAAAGCCCATGCTATGATACAGCCACGCACGCCAGGAGCAAGCCATGGTACGCCAGGATGGGCGCCGGCCGGATCAGTTGCGTCCCGTAGAAATTATCCCCAACGCGGCCCCCTATGCCGAAGGATCGGCGCTGATCATCTGCGGCGACACCAGGGTCCTGTGCGCCGCCAGTGTCGAAGAGAGCATCCCGGCCTGGCTGCGGGGCCAGGGGCGCGGATGGGTAACTGCCGAGTACGCCCTGCTGCCACGTTCCACCCTGACCCGCACACGACGCGAGCGCAGCGGGGCCAGCGGGCGCACCCAGGAGATCCAGCGGCTGATCGGGCGCTCCCTGCGCGCCGCCGTGGCGCTGGAGGAACTCGGCGAACGGCTGATCACCGTTGACTGCGACGTGCTGCAGGCCGACGGGGGCACCCGCACCGCAGCGATCACCGGCGGCTACGTCGCGCTGGCCCTGGCCTGCAGGCGCCTGGTTGTCGGGGGACTTGTGGCCCGCTCGCCGGTGATCCGCGCCGTGGCCGCAGTGAGCGTGGGCAGCGTTGACGGCGATCTGCTCCTCGATCTCGATTATAGCGAGGATAGTCGCGCCGATATGGACTGCAACGTGGTCATGACCGACAGCGGCGAGTTTGTTGAGGTGCAGGGTACTGCCGAGGGAACGCCGATCTCCCGGCAGCGCCTCAACGCCCTGGTCGATCTCGCCGTGGCGGGCATCGGCGAACTGCTGGCGATCCAACGGCGCGTGCTGGGGTTGTAGCGCAACCTGTCAGGTTGCGGGCGCACCGGAACAACCTGGTTTCCCCGCGTCCCGGCCTATCGGAACCGCAGGAACGAGCGATGAACAAACGGCACAACCGCTCCGAAGCGCTGCGCCACCTTCAGCTCGGAATGGCCCTGGAACGGGCCAACCGGTTTGATGAAGCCGTTGCCCATTACCGCCAGGCCATCGCCGCCGATCCGCTGCAACCCGAGGCCCACAACGCCCTCGGCTTCTACTACCAGCGCGCGGGGCTTTTCGCCAAAGCCGTTGAGGAGTTTCGCCAGGTTGCCAGTCTCGAGGGTAGCTTCCTGGCCTATTTCAACCTCGGCTACGTGCTGGTTGAGCTCGAACGCTACGACGAGGCCCTCGACGCCTTCGAGCACTGCCTCAAACTCGCCCCTGATGATCCGGCGGCCCACTTCGAACTGGCGCTGATCCACCTCGCGCGCAACGACTACGCCCGGGCGCTGGCCCATCTCGACCTGCCGTTGCAGAACTACCCGCAGGATTGGGAGGTGCATAACCTGCACGGCCGCTGCCTGCTTGGCCTGCGTCGCTACGACGAGGCCACCGCCGCCTTCGGGCGCGCCCTGTTGCTGGCTCATTCGCCGGCGGCAATGGCCGAGGTGGTTGATAACCTCAACAGCGTCGAGCGCCACCGCGAGTTTCGCAGCCTGGCCAACATCAAGGATCAGTTGTATGCCGAAGACGGCGTGATCTACCTCGGCTCTACCGGCGACGATGGGTTGCAACTCCGCGAGACCCAGGATTACCACTTTTCCTATTCCAACATCGGCACCACCCTGCAACGCCTGATCGCCCTGGTCGCCAGCACCGACTGGCGCTTCAGCGCCGTCGTCGCCGCCGATGGCCTTGCCCGGCCGCTGGCGGTCGCGCTCGCCGAATTGCTCCCGATCCCGCTCCGCAGCGCCGAAGAACTCACCGCCGCTGACCGGGCGCTGCTGGTCTTCGCCGTGGCCCGCGAAGTCGAACTGCTCCTGCTCAGCGTCGAACGACTGCCCTGTGCCGTCACCGCCTTCTGCCTGGGTCTCAACTGGACCCGCCACACCAGAGTGTTGCCCGACGTGGTCGGCATTGCCGCCCGCGGGGCCTGCAGCGTGCCCTGGGAAGCCACGCTGCGGCGGCTGCGGGCCGAAGGCGCGCCGCAATCAGCGATCGCCGCCTGCGTCGCCGAGGCCGCCGCGGCCATCATCACCGCCGTGCGCGAAACGCCCCTCGATACCAATCTCCCCCGCCAGATCCGCTACTACACCCGCACCCACCGCCGTGTGAACATCGGCAATCGCTGAGATTGGGGAAGCCAGGCTTCCCCACACTCCGGCCCGTAGAAGTCTTCCGGCGTACCCGCCCCGGACGGGCATGGGGAAACTAGTCTTCCCCATACCGCTACCCGTCTGCGAACAATGGTAGCGCAACCCTGCGGGTTGCGCGCTCAGAAGCATGAGGTTGCAGGATACACGTTTTCGTGTTAGCATGCACCGGCGCAGACCTGAAGTGAAGGTAGGCGCCTCGGGTTGCCCCACGCCCCGACCCGTCCGAAAACCGACGTGGCCCAACCCTCCAGGTTGCGCGCAAGGTGTGGGCGAGCCCGGCCCTCCCAGAAACATGCCCGTGTATCCTGTCATCGTCAGAGGTCACCGATGATCCGCCTGGGCTTCGGCGGGCGCATGGTTGGGCAGCCTGAAGCAACCGGGCCCGAACCAGGGGGGACGGCCATGCATCTGAGCCTGACCCTCGCCCGCCTGGGCGACACCCTCACCTGGCTCGAACGGCTTGGCGTGCGCTACTACCGCCCCGGGCTGGCGCTCGATATGCGCGAGATCCACGCTCAACTCGCGGAGTGCGCGGCGCTCCTGGACGTGCTGGCGGAGCGCCTCGCCGCGGCCGGGGTACGCCTCTGCTGCCACCTGGCGCCGGGGCTCGACCTGGGCGCGCCCGATGACGTCGCGGCGGCCAGGGCGCTGGCGGAGGTCGAGGCATACGCGGCGCTGCTCGCGGCCCTCGACGCGCGGCGGGCGCCCGGCCCGCCGGAAGGCATTCTGGTCGCTCATCTCAGCTCGGCGGCCGCCGACGAACGGGCCGGCGCGCGCTTCGCGGCCCGCTACGCCGCCCTCTCGCCCCGGGCAAGGGCGCGCCTGGCGCTGGAACACGGCCACGCCGGGCCGAGCCTGGGGCGCCTCCTGGCGGTGCATCAACGCTGCGGAGTACCTGTCGTCTTCGACACGTTGCACTGGGAACTGCATAACCCCGAGGGGCTACCGCTGCCCCTGGCCCTGGGCCTGGCCCTGGCCACCTGGCCTCACGGTCTACGGCCCGAGGTGCACCTCAGCAGCCAGCGGAGCGAGGCGCACGTGCTGCCAGCGCGCCCGCCCGCCCCCGCGCGCGTCTTGCCGCCCCGCCCCGGCCAGCACGCCGATTTCGTCGCCATCGGCGACCTCGAACGCCTGCTGCGCGCCGCTGCCGGGCTGCCGCCGTTTGACCTGATGATTGAGGCCCGGGGCGGTGAACTGGCGTTGCTGCGCCTGCGCGCCGAAATCAGCCGTCACGCGCCTGCCCTGGCCCGCATGCTTGGGTAAGGGCCTATCCGGATAACCAGGGTATCCGATTTCTTTCTGGGAGGGCTGCGCCCTCCCAGATCCTCCCCGCGCGGGGCCGCGGTCCCACCCCGGTACGGCGATGCCGCACCGTGCTATAATGCAGCCGCTTTGTTGCATTCGGGCTTCGCCTGTCTGGCATAGTGAGGACACCCGTGAGCCAGTCTCGTCCCAAAGGTAAAACCACTCCCTCCCCGGCCAGCCCTGTGCCGGGCATCATTTCCGCGGTGGTCGTGCTGCTGATCCTCGGTCTCATCGCCGGCCTGCTCATCAGTCGCGCGCAGACGCCCGGAGCCACCGCGCCCACCGCCGCGCCTACCGGCGCACCTGCCACCGCGCCCACCGCCGCGCCCGCCACCGCCCCTACCGGCGCACCTGCCGCCGCGCCCACCGCCGCGCCCGCCACCGCGCCCACCGCTGCGCCGGCGCCGGGCGCCCTGCCCACGGCCACCACCTACACCTTCAGCGCGCCTCCGCCAATGACGATCGACCCCGCCCGGCGCTACGAGGCGACGATCCTCACCCCCCGCGGCGAGATTGTCATCGAACTGCTGCCCGAGATCGCTCCGCAAACGGTCAACAACTTCGTGTTCCTGGCCCGCAACAACTTCTACAATGGCCTCACCTGGCACCGCGTGCTGCCCAACTTCATGGCTCAGGGCGGCGACCCCCTCGGTGACGGCACCGGCGGCCCCGGCTACAGCATCCCCGCCGAGTTCACCGATACGCTGGCCTTCGACCGGCCGGGCATCGTCGCCATGGCCCGCTCCGCTGATCCCGACAGCGCCGGTTCGCAGTTCTTCATCACTACCGGCCCGGCCGAGTGGCTCAACGGGCAGTATACGATCTTCGGTCGGGTGATCAAGGGCCAGGAGATCGTGGACGGCATCCCCCTGCGCGATCCGCAGAATCCCGCCGATCTTTCCCGTCCCGGCGAGACCATCCTGGGGATTACGATCAGTGAGTCGTAGCCGTCCCCATGGTGTTGTTCCGGGATGACCACCATGACTTTGTCCTCGGAAGAACACGGTACAGAGCGATAACCACCAGGATTCGGAATGACTCACGACCGGGGTCCGGGGCTTGCCCCGGGCCTTTGCACAGGCCCTGCCTGCCCGCGCCCCTATGGGTGGCGCGGGCAAACCTTCTCTCCCCATCTTTCACCCGCTTCGTGATAGGAAGTTAACGCATCACTATCCCTGGTTGCCGGGGCTTTACCGTGTTGCTTTCGCTCCCAAAATATACTCTAGCCTGTAACTTGTTCCCGCGATCACAAGTAATCCTATGCGGGGCCTGAAGCTGGTCCTGGCCCCCGAGCGGATCCCCCACGGCGCCCTGCGCCTGAACCAGGGCGCCTGGATCATCATGTACGGTCTGGTGGCCCTGGGCCTGGGGCTGTTCGCGCTCACGTTCTGGTTCGCCGTGGCGCGACCGGTCAAGGTGCTGCCACGCATCGCGCCGCTGCCCGCCTTCGCCCTGGAGGATCAGTACGGTCTGCCCATCAATTCGAATGACCTGCTGGGGCGGACGGTGTTCATTAATTTTTCCTACACCCGTTGCGGTGAGGACTGCGCCGCGCAACGCGAGCAACTTGTGGCCCTGCGCGAGCAACTGCGCGCCGCGGGCCGCCTGGGAAGCGAAGTGCTCTTGCTGACGATCAGTTTTGACCCCGAGCGCGACACCCGCGAGGCGCTCCAGACCTACGCGGCCCAACTGGGCGCTGATCGGCGCTCCTGGCGCTTTGCCACGGGTGATCCCGTCGAGTTGAAGGCGCTTATCGGGGGCGAACTGGGCTTCTACTACGGCCAGCCGGATGCGAATGGGACGATCAAGCACGATCAACGGGTGATCCTGGTGGACAGCAACGGTATGATCCGGGCCAGGTACGCTGGCGAGCGGCTCCACGTGCAAACCTTTCTGCGCGACATCGAACTGGTGCGCCAGGAACTGGGCAGTAGTGGCCTGATGCGCCAGGTGTACGAAGCCTCGCACCTGTTTCTGTGCTACCCCGATTAGGAGTCTTAGCGGATACCCCGGGTATCCGCTGACGGTCTGGGAGGGCTTCGCCTCCCCGCAGGCAGGGGCCGGGGGAAACCCGGTTTCCCTCGCCGGGCAAGGAACGAGGGCTCCCGGGAGGGCTTTGCTCTCCCCGACCCTCCCCGCAGGCAGGAGGGTTCCAGGGAGGCTGCGCCTCCCTGGAACCCTCCTGCAGAGGGCTATGGTGAACTAGAGAGGAGCGCACCGACATCCATGGCAACGCAAAACACGCCTGATCGCGAGCGCTGGGCCCAGGCGCGGCCCGCCAGTGAAGAGGACGATCACGAGAGCCACGAACCGCCACGGGGCGCGTTGCTGATCATCTGTGGCTATCTGGTGCTGATCGTCGGCCTGTGGTTGCAGGTGTATCTGCAACTGTTGAGCAATGGAGGGATCATCCAGCCATGATACTGAGGAATCCCCAGAAGTTTATGGGCTACCTGTTCGAGGTGGCCTGGATCTTACCCAGCGTTGCCATTCCCGTTGCGGTAATTACAGCGGTCGTGATTACCGCCTTCGCCGTCGGGTTGCGCGTGCCCGACGTCGCCGGGCGCATCGAGCCAAAGGCCATCGCCGTCACCGAGCCCTTTGACGAGCCTGGTCTGCGCGAACTGGCGCCGGGCAAGTACCAGGCAGCGATGATCGCCCAGGTCTTCCTCTTCACGCCAAACGAGATCGAAGTGCCCGCCGGGTCCGAGGTGACCTTCGTGCTTACCAGTCGCGATGTCATTCACGGGTTCAAGATTGTCGGCACGTCGGTCAATATGATGGTCGTGCCTGGCCAGATCTCCAAACTGACCGTGCGCTTCGACCAGCCCGGCGAGTACCTGATTGTCTGTCACGAGTACTGCGGCAGCGGCCATCACGTAATGTCAGGCAAGGTGATTGTGCGTTAGCCCGCCGGCAGCGGCGCTCCGACGCACCGTGAGCAAGAGGTTTCATCATGGCTGTGATTGCTCGACCACGCGCCGCGGCGCGTGTGGATGTTGCCGATCGATTTGCCACCGAGAACCGCGTTGCCGGTCTCAACATTCTGGTGGCCTTTCTGGCCCTGGGCCTGGGCGGGCTGATGGGTGTACTGCAGGTGTTACAGTACAACGGTATTGATCTGTACAAACCGATCAAGGCGATCCTCCCCGGTGGCTACTACCAGGGCCTGACCCTCCACGGCGTGCTCAACGTGCTGGTGTTTACCACGTTCTATATCATCGGGTTTTTGACCTTTGTGACGGCGCGTTCCTTCGACCGTCCCCTGGTCAACCGTGGGCTGGCCTGGTTTACCTTCTACTTTATGACCGCCGGCCTGCTCATCGCGGCCGTGCCGATCCTGCTGAACCAGGCCACGGTGATGTTCACCTTCTATCCCCCGCTGAAGGCCAACGGCTTCTTCTACCTCGGTCTGACGATCGTGGTGGTGGGGACGTATTTTCTCCTGGCGAACCAGGTGATGACCCTGCGGGCCTGGCGCCGGGATAATCCGGGCGCGAAGATCCCCCTGGCAGCGTTTATGTCAATTGTCACGATGACGATGTGGGTGATTGCCACCTTCGGCATTGCGGTCGAGATGCTGGTGCTGCTGCTGCCGTGGGCCTTCGGTCTGACCCCGGGCACCGATCCCCTGCTGGCGCGCACCCTGTTCTGGTTCACCGGCCATCCGATTGTGTACTTCTGGCTCCTGCCGGCGTACATCTCCTGGTACACCATCGTTCCAAAACTGGCAGGCGGCAAGCTCTTCAGCGAGCCGATGGCTCGCGTCTCGTTCTTGCTCTTCCTGGTGCTCTCGGTGCCGATCGGCCTGCACCACCAGTATACCGACCCTGGCATTTCGCAGATCTGGAAACTGGTCCACTTTATTTTCACGGTTGGCGTCTTTTTCCCCAGCCTGCTGACCTTCTTCAACGTGGTCGCCTCGCTGGAACACGCCGGGCGCAGCCGGGGCGGCAAGGGCTGGCTGGCCTGGATCTTCGCCCTGCCCTGGAACGAGCCGGCCTTTGTCACCCAGGTCTTCGCCATGCTGCTCTTTGCCTTCGGCGGGGCCAGCGGGGTGATCAATGCCAGCTATAACCTGAACCTGGTGGTGCACAACACCGCATGGATCTCCGGACACTTCCACCTGACCGTCGGCTCGGCCGTGGCCCTGACCTTCATGGGTTTGACCTACTGGCTTCTGCCGTACCTGGCTGGCCGGGCGCTGTGGAGCAGGGGCCTGGGTCTGGCTCAGGCCTGGCTCTGGATCATCGGAATGATCTCCTTCTCGCACTTCATGCACATGCTGGGCCTCGCAGGGATGCCCCGGCGCACGATGATCGGCTCCGCCCCCTACGTGTTGCCTGAGTGGGAACGCCTGCTCCCCTTCACTATGATTGGCGGGCTGCTGATGTTCGCCAGCGCCCTCTGCTTCCTGGTCAACGTGCTGATGACGCTCACGGCTGGCAAGCGCCTGGAACCGGGGCCGGTGACCTTCGCCCGGGCCCTCTCCGGGCCCGAGGATGTGCCGGTCTTCCTCGACCGCCTGACGCCCTGGGTGCTCAGTGCGATCGTGCTGGTGGCGATCAACTATGGCCCGACGCTGTACTTCCTCGCCACCACCGGGCGTTTCAATATCCCGGGGCTGACACCCTGGTAATGCTCGATCATCCGCGATAATGGCCGGTTGGAGGGGTATGGGGAAACCTGGTTTCCCCATACCCTTTTGAGAAAGGCCAGGCACGGGCCGGCCCGCGCTCGCGCCCTCGGCTAACCCCGCAACCGGCGGCGTATCTTGTAGCGAACGCAAGCGGTACATAGGGTGGATCACACTCACTACAGGGAGGTGAACCCTATGCGC
>JAOACN010000676.1 GCA_026417815.1 Chloroflexaceae bacterium
GGAAAGGCAAAGACCGTCGCGCCGCTGTAGAGCGCCGGAAGATCGGCTTCGGCCACATTGGGCGCGAAACGCACCCGCGCCTCCAGGTGGTGTTCGGCCACAAAGCGGCGCGCGTCGTCGTAGCGGGGATCTTCGTGACCGGCAATGACCAGCGCCACACCCGCGGACGCCTCGGGCGCCTCTTCAAGCACCTTGCGCCAGGCCCGCGCCAGCCGTTCGAGGTTCTTGTGCGGTTTATTGGAGCCGACATACAGAACGTAGAGTTCCGGTAAACCATAACGCTCCCGCACCGCCGCGATCGCCTCGGACGCCTGGGGCCGAAAGCGCCGGTTCGCGGCGAGGGGCGTCACCGCGATCCGCTCTGGCGACAGGCGGTAGACGTGGGCGATGTCGGCACGGGCGCTCTCCGAGATGGTGATGATGCCAGTCGCGGTGCGGGCCGCGAGGGCCATGCTCACGCGGTAGAACAGCCGCCCGCGCCGCGAGAGGGTGCGCGGGAAGCGCCAGCCGATCAGATCGTAGATCGTCACCACGGAGGGGCAAGGCAATCCCAGGTAGGGTTTGATGTAGTAGGGGGAGTGCAACACGTCGAGGCGCAAACGGCGCGCCAGGGCCGGTAGGGCCAGGTGCTGGGCCGCCGAAAATGGGGCGACGCGAGCTTCGACCAGTTCGACCCGCGGCAGCGCGCCCAGCGCCGCCAGGTCGTAGCGCCCCCTCTGCGCCCGCGGGTCCACGATGAGGACCAGGGTATGGTTGTACTCCAGCTCTGCCAGCGCTTCGGCCAGGCTGAGGGTGTAGCGCCCGATGCCGGGAAAGTGGTCCGTGGTGTAGCGTGCGTCAAGTCCGATCCGCATAGGTGTCAGCATGTGCGCAAGCCGCTTCTGGCAGGGCCGGTGCAACAGCTTTGGACAATAACCGGACTCCAGGCTTTACATTGGTTCTCAGGGCCACGCCGCCAGAACCAGTGCAAAATGACCGTGCTGGACGGCCCGGCCTCCGGCCCCGCCCCTCCGCCAGAGGCGGACGTTGCATCAGCCCGGCGCCCCCCAGCGTTCCGAGAATACATGCTATAGTAGTCGCGACGGCGCCGGATGTCCACGCGGCTGCGTCGGACCCCAGGGCCGAAAGAGCGTTCTCCTGGGAGGGCCGCGCCCTCCCAGACCCTTCCGCGGGCAGAGGCGTGGGGAAACCTGGTTTCCCCCTTATCACAGCAGGCATACCGGAGGGAGCAGGAGATGCCGCCACTGCGGGAACATTATCTCCACCAGCTTGCGGAACTGGAACGAGAATGGATCGCGCTGGGGAGGATGGCCGACGAGGCGATCCGCCGCGCGCTCTGGGCGCTCAAGCATGGGGCGCTTGAAGAGGCGCGGGCGATTGTCCGTCGTGACGAGGCGATTGACGATGCGACCGATGCCCTGGTCCAGCACGCCATTCAGATCATCGCCACCCAGGGGCCGGTAGCCGGCGATTTGCGGCTGGTCAGTTCGTTTATGCAGGCCGCGGGCGAACTCGAACGGATCGCTGATTACGCCAAGGGCATTGCTACCGTGGTGCTGCGTCTGGGTGGCCCACCGCCCGGCGGGGCGCCCGAAGCGATTGAGCATATGGCGGCGATCACCCGCCGGATGCTCAACAATGCCCTTGAAGCCCTTGCTGCCCGCGACCCTACGATCAATCTGCGCCTTAAACAGGAAGATGAAGCCGTTGACATAGCCTACGCGCAACTCTTTGATGCGCAGATCGAACGTATGGAACGCGACCCGGCGATGGTGCGGCCAGGCACGTTTCTGCTGTGGATCGGCCATAACCTGGAACGCATTGGCGATCGGGCGACCAATATCGGGGAGTATGTGGAATACATCGTGCGCGGGGTGAAGAGCAGCCGGCACGATGCACCTTCGGGATGACAAGAAGGATGTTCCTGGGAGGGCTTCGCCCTCCCGTGCGGGGTCTGTGGTCACATCAGGCCCTGTCTGGTGTTGCCGCACAACGACAGGACGCCATATGTTTTCGGCAGAGCTTCGCCCTCCCGGACCCTCCTGTGCGGGGTTCAGGTTCACCTGAGACGGCCCAGGTCGCGCAACACCTCGCTTACGCCCCGCAGGCGCGTGCGTAACACTCGCCGCGCCCTCGAACTATCGAGGGCGCAGTTGCGCGGGCGTCGCACCGGGCTATCGGCGCTCAAAGCGCCCTGGATGCCCGAGGGGTCCACGTTCCAGGCGTGGGCGATCAGGACGCCGAAGGCATACCGGCTGAGCGCTTCGGCCCCGGCAATGTGGAGGGGCCCGCTGTACGGCAGCGCGCTGAGTTCCAGCAGCGCCGCCGCCAGGTCCTCCACATAGATAGGGCAGCGAATCTCGTCGGTGAAGAGCCGCTCCGGGCTGCGCCCGGTAGCGACGTCCAGAACAAACTGCGAGATGCGATCAATGGGCGCGAAGCCGTAGATGAGCGACGTGCGCACCACGACCGCCCCGGGATGCGCCGCGGTCACCAGGGCCTCTGCCTCGGCCTTTGCCGCGCCATAGGCGCTGACGGGGGAGGGAAGGTCTTCTTCGGTATATGCGCCTTCGCGTTCACCATCGAAAATTACGTCACTGGAGAGATGGATGAGACGGGCGCCGATGGCGGCGGCGGCTCCTGCTACGTTGCCTGCACCGGCGGCTGTCACTGGCAGGAGATCGGGGCCGCCCTGCCGGTAGGCGGTGTGGATCACGACCTCGGGACGCAGCCGGTCGAGGAGATCTTCCACCGCCAGCGCGTCGCGCACATCGAGGGGCAGCCAGATCGCCTCGTCGGACAGTGGCGCCTGGGTATAGTAGCTTGCCGCGACGCGGTGGCCGCCGAGGCTCGCCTGGCGCACCAGGACCCGCCCGAGATAGCCTGTGCCGCCGGTGATGAAGATACTTGCCATATGGATTTGTTATTCTGTCAACTGTCGGGTTGTGCAGGTGTAGAGGTTTAGTGGTGCATCCGGCAAGTTATTGAACGGGAGGTTCTGGGAGGGCCCCGCCCTCCCAGGAACCCGCCACACCTCCACACCGCCACACCTCCACACCTCCACACCTCAATCACGCTCATCCGAGGCCGGCGGGGTCCACCCCGACTCCAGGCGTTCAAGGGCGACCCTGGCGGCGGCCTGGGCGGCGGCCTGTTTGCTGGCGCCCGAGCCGGCGCCGAGCACCTGATCGCCGAGCAGCACCTCAAGGGTGAACTCCCGTTGATGGTCCGGACCGCTAACCCCAACGGTGCGGTAGTGGGGGGTTTGATTAAAGCGCGCCTGGGTCACCTCCTGGAGCCGGGTGCGGTAGTCCACATCGCGGCCGCTGAGGGCCACTTCGAGCTGACGCTCAAGGAACGGCATCACAAAGGCCCGGGCCGCATCGAGCCCTTGATCCAGGTAAATCGCCCCCAGCACCGCCTCAAACACATCGGCCAGCAGCGCGGTACGGTTACGGGCCGTAGGGGTGTCTTCGCCCCGGCTCATACGGATATGCTGGCCCAGGTCGAGGCTGCGGGCAAACCCGGCCAGGGTGGACGCCTTCACCAGCGCGGCGCGCAACGCGGTCAACTCGCCTTCGGTGGAGGAGGGGAAACGCTCGTAGAGCCACGCCGCGGTGATAAAGCTCAGCACGGCGTCGCCGAGGAACTCCAGCCGTTCATTCGAGGTCAGGCCGGGGAGGCGTTCCGGATGTTCGTGCATGAATGAACGATGCACGAAGGCGCTCTGGAGAAGGGTTACGTCGTGGAACGGCACACCGATCAGTTCTTCCAGTTTGCTTGCCATAAGGTACGACATGGTTTCGCTGCGCAGCCTGGCGCACACCCGTGCAGGGCGAGGTGCAGGGGCGAAAGATCTCTGGCCCCTACGCAAAACGTCGAAACACGAGGCAGACATTGTGCCCGCCGAAGCCAAAGGAATTGCTCATCACCGCATTCACGGTAGCGGGACGCGGCTGGTTCGGCACGACGTCCAGGTCACAGGCGGGATCGGGGCGACGGAGGTTGATCGTCGGCGGCAGGAGGCCGTGCTGCATCGCCAGCACACTGACCACGGCTTCGATCGCGCCAGCCGCCCCCAGGAGATGGCCGAACTGCGACTTGCTGGAACTCACCGGTGGCGCGGCGCCGCGGGCGCCAAATACCTGGCGGATGGCCGCGCTTTCGACCGGATCGCCGGCGGGGGTGCCGGTAGCGTGGGCGTTGATGTAATCAATGTCGGCAGGCTCGAGGCCGGAGCGCCGGAGCGCGAGCTTGATGGCGCGAACAATGCCCTCCCCGTCTTCGGCGAGATTGCTGATGTGATAGGCGTCAGACGTGGCGGCATAGCCGGTGACCTCGGCGAGGATACGCGCGCCGCGATCCAGGGCGTGTTCAAGATCCTCGAGGATCAACACAGCGGCGCCCTCGCCCATAACAAAGCCATCCCGGTCAGCGTCGAAGGGGCGCGAGGCCGTAGCGGGGTGGTGGTTAGCTGTCGAGAGGGCACGCATGGCGTTGAAACCGGCCACCCCGATGGGCGTGATGCTGGCCTCGCTGCCGCCAGCGATGATCGCCCTGGCCCAGCCGCGGCGGATGGTCTCGGCAGCCTCGCCGATGGCATGCGCCGAGGAGGCGCAGGCAGAGGTGATGCAGTAACTTGGCCCTCGCGCCCCGGTGAGGATTGACACCTGCCCCGCGGCCAGATTGGTGATCATCGCAGGTATCAGAAAGGGGCTGATCCGCCCCGGCCCACGGGTACGCAGCACGTCGAACTGCTCGCTCAACGTCGCAATGCCGCCGATGCCGCTGGCGATGAACACCCCTACTTCATCGCGATTCTCCGCGGTGATCTGCAACTCCGAAGTGCGCAGCGCCTCGAGCGTGGCAGCGACAGCGAACTGGACAAAGCGGTCGGTACGGCGAGCCTCCTTGCGCTCCATGTACCGGGTTGGCTCAAAGCCCTTTACTTCGGCTGCGAAGCGGGTCTCGAAGCCTGAGGCGTCGAACAGGGTGATTGGTCCAACCCCGCTGCGGGCTTCGACGATGCCCTGCCACAACTCAGGCACGCTCAGCCCGAGAGGGCTGACGGCGCCCATCCCGGTTACCACGACCCGCCGCCCCATACCGCCCTCCTTAAACATGATCATCTTCTCACACGAAACTATTGTATTGTACCACGCACAGAAGGTCGTGACGCCTCCGGCAAGGTCCCTTACCAGGGCTGGTGCAACGTCCGTCTCCCACGGCAGGGTCTGGGGCGGCGTAGCCGCCAGATCCGCCGAACAAAAGCGGGGTTGGGGGCTTGCCCGAAGGACATTGCACCAGCCCCGGGCTCTTACGCGAATGGTCGGGGAGGAGAGTTTCTGGGAGGGTTGCGTCCTCCCGAACCCTCCCATCGGGCAGGGGATGTGGGGAAACCGGATTTCCCCATCACCTGCCCGGGTGAGGGGCGGCGCGAGTGGTATACTGAGCCTGCGGACACGTATGACACTTGCGGCGCACGCAAGGCCGAGAAGGACGCTCACCCCCTCTCGGATCTATTGGCATTGGAGCAACCTATGCTGGACCGCGCCTACGCCCTGAACGATGAACTGGTGCGCCTCCGGCGCGACATTCACGCCCACCCTGAACCTGGTTTTTGCGAGACGCGCACGGCAGGCCTGGTCGCCGAGACCCTGGCGGAGATCGGCGGCATCGCGGTACGCACCGGCATCGCCAGAACCGGCGTGGTTGCCGACCTGGGCGACGCGGGCGGTCCCACCATTGCGATTCGCGCCGATATGGACGCGCTGCCCATCCACGAGGCCACCGGGCATCCCTTTGCCTCGACCAGCCCCGGCATGATGCACGCCTGCGGCCACGACGCGCACACCGCGATCCTGCTGGGCGCGGCCCACCTGCTACGCGAGCGGTTCGCCATCGGCGACCTGCGGGGGCGGGTGCGCTTTCTCTTTCAGCCCTCAGAAGAATCCGCCGATAGCGAAGGGAAGAGCGGCGGCCTGCGCATGGTCGAAGAGGGCGCGATGGAAGAGGTAGACGCCGTGATCGCCCTGCATGTCGACTCCATGCTGCCCCTGGGCCAGGTTACCGTGCGCAAGGGCTGGAACACGGCGGCAGCGGACGACTTCCGTGGGGCGCTGATCGGCAGCGGCGGCCACGGCGCCTATCCCCACGAGGGCAGAGACCCGCTCTTTATGCTGGTGCCCGTGCTCTCCGCCCTCTACGGGATCAGGGCGCGACGGCTCGACCCGGTGGAACCGGCGATCCTCAGCGTGGGGGTGGTGCGCGGCGGCGAGGCCACCAACGTCATTCCCAGCGAGGTGGAGATACAGGGCACCCTGCGCAGCTACAGCGCCAGGGTGCGGGAACAACTGATCACCGAGGTGGAGCGGGCCTTTGCGCTCTCGCGGGGGTTGGGCGGGGATTACCGCCTCAGCATTCAGCGGGGCTACCCCGCCTCCTGGAACGACGAGCGGGTTGCCGGGTGGATGGAAGAGGTGGCCCGCGACTTCCTGGGTGAAACGGCCCTGGATCGCTCGCCCGCCGGCCTTGGCGCCGAGGATTTCGCCTACATGTGCGAGCGCGCCCCCGGCGCCATGCTGATGCTCGGCGCGGCGATTGATGATGGCCTTGCGCGCCCGCACCATACGCCGATCTTCGATATTGACGAGCGTTGCCTGCCGCTGGGCGCGGCCATTCTTGCCGAGACGGCGATACGGTTCCTCAGTGGTCGGGTGAAATTGTAACGCTAACACAGCCGGCTTTGCAGGCGCAACCCTGGAGGGTTGCGCCCTTACGTCGATCCGGCGTAGAACAACGCTCCCAGCACCAGAACCCCCAGCACCAGCAGCGCCAGGAGCTTGGCCACCGGCGAAACATCAAGCAGCGCAATCACGCCAAAGGCCAGGCTCAACCCGTAGTAGATCAGCACCACCTGCCGCTGGGAGAGGCCCAGCGCCAGCAACCGATGGTGCAGGTGATCGCGCCCGGCCCGCGCCGCGCCACGCCCCCGCAGGGTCCGCACGAGAATGAGCCAGGCCATATCAATCAGCGGCACGCCCAGCACCAGCAGCGCCGTCGCCAGTTTCGCTCCCCCGATGATCGCGCTCACGGCGAGAATGTAGCCGATGGTCATCGCGCCCACATCGCCCATAAAGGTGCGGGCAGGATGCACGTTGAAGGGGAGGAACCCGGCGCACGCTCCGGCCAGGGCCAGGGGCAACATCGCCACGGTGTACTGCGGGGGCTCGAGATTGAGCGTGTGCAGGGCCAGGATCATCGCGGCAATCAGCGTGACCCCGGCGGCCAACCCGTCCAGCCCATCGGCCCAGTTGACCATATTCTGAATGCCGACGATCCAGAAGATCGTCGCGCCAATCGCGAGCCAGGGGCTGAAATTGTGGAGGTGGATCTGGTCCACGAAGGGGAAGTTGAAGGCGGTCAGAATAATGCCCCGGGCTTCGGTCGGTTCACCCAGGGCATCGGGGTAGAGCCGCTGATCCCACAGGTACGGTCCTACGGCTATCAGGGCGGCGAGCACGTGCACGAGCAGGCGTGGCAGGGCGGGCAGGTCGCGCAGGTCGTCAATCAGGCTGATGATCGCCACCAGACTGGCGCCGGCAAGCAATAGTCCGAGCCGCAGGTATTCGAAGCCGGAACGGGTGAGCGCAGGGTGGAGCCGCTGGAGCCCAAAGCTGAGCGCCAGCGCGGCGGCGAACCCGGCGATCATCGCCACGCCGCCCACTGTAGGTGTCGGATGTTGATGGATGTGGCGCGGACCGGGGTAGGCGACCCAGCCCTGGCGCAGACTGAGGCGGATAAGCGCCGGCGTCACCAGGGCGGTAACAGCGGCGGCGACCACAAACGTGGTGGCGAGGGCAATGGTGATCACGGAAGGCTACCCGGTGCCGAACTGCCGGTCACCAGCGTCACCCAGGCCAGGCACAATGTAATACTGGTCGTTTAGTTTATTATCCAGCGCCCACAACCAGATATCGTGCGGCAGCGGAAAATTTTTTTGCAGATAATCTAAACCTTCCGGTGCTCCAACCAGCGCAGCAATGTGCACATGGGCGGGCACACCCCGCTGCATGAGCGCTGTCTCTTATACACATCTCCGAGCCCACGAGA
>JAOACN010000270.1 GCA_026417815.1 Chloroflexaceae bacterium
CCCACACCCTTCCAGCAGGCGGAGGTGACGGCTCAGAGGGCTGCGCCCGCCCACACCCTCCCGGCGGAGGTCACGGCTCAAAGGTGCGCGTGACGGCCTTCTTCCAGCCCTGGTACAGGCGCTCGCGCCGGGCTTCGTCCATCTGGGGATGCCAGGTGCGGTCCACGCTCCAGTTGGCGCGCAGTTCGTCAAGATGCCGCCAGAACCCCACCGCCAGCCCGGCGGCGTAGGCCGCGCCCAGGACGGTGGTTTCGATGATGCTCGGGCGCACGACCGGCACGTTCAGGATGTCGGACTGGAACTGCATCAGCAGGTTGTTCGCCACCATCCCGCCATCCACCTTCAAGGTCGACAGGCGCACCCCCGAGTCCTGCTCCATCGCGTCCACGACGTCGCGCACCTGGTAGGCGGTGGCCTCCAGCGCGGCGCGGGCCAGATGGCTCTTATTGACGTAGCGGGTCAGGCCAACGATTACCCCGCGCGCATCGGAGCGCCAGTAGGGCGCGAAGAGGCCCGAGAAGGCCGGCACGAAGTAGATGCCGCCGGTATCCTCCACCAGGCCCGCCAGGGCCTCCACCTCGGCAGCGGAGGTGATCAGGCCCAGATTGTCGCGGAGCCATTGCACCAGGGCGCCGGTGATGGCAATCGAGCCTTCCAGGGCGTACACGGCCGGCGCGTCGCCCAATTGATAGCCGACCGTGGTGAGCAGGCCGTGCCGGGAGGCGACCGGCGTCGTGCCGGTGTTGAGCAGCAGGAACGAGCCGGTGCCATAGGTGTTCTTGGCCTCGCCGGGGGCGTAACAGGTCTGGCCGACCATGGCCGCCTGCTGATCGCCGAGCAGACCGGCCACGGGCACGCCTTCCAGCAGATCGGTCGCGTAACCGTAGACCGTACTGCTGGGCTTGATCCGGGGCAGCATGGCCCGCGGGATGCCCAGGACGCTCAGGATCTCTTCGTCCCAGTCCAGGGTGGACAGGTCCATCAGCATGGTGCGGGAGGCGTTGGTCACGTCGGTAACGTGCACGCCGCCACGGGGGCCGCCGGTGAGCCACCAGGTCAGGAAGGTGTCAATGGTGCCGAAGATCAGGTCACCCGCCTCGGCGGCGGCCCGCGCGCCAGCGACATTGTCGAGGATCCAGGCGATCTTGGGGCCGGAAAAGTAGGTCGCCAGGGGCAGCCCGGTCCTGGCGCGGAAGCGGTCCTGGCCGCCAGCGCGGGCCAGTTCCTCGACCAGGGGCGCGGTGCGGGTGTCCTGCCATACCAGGGCGTTATGGCCCGCCTGACCGGTGTGGCGGTTCCAGACCACGGTGGTTTCGCGCTGGTTGGTCACGCCACCGGCGACGAGATCACGGGCGGTCAGCCCGCCAGTATGCAACGCGGCACGCACCACGGCCCGGGTGCGCTGCCAGATCTCGTCGGGGTCGTGCTCGACCCACCCCGGCTGGGGGTAGATCTGCTGGTGCTCGCGCTGGTCAGAGGCGATGACCTGCCCACGGCGGTCGAAGATCATGCAGCGGGTGCTGGTGGTACCCTGGTCAATTGCGGCGATAAATCTGGACATGGGCCCTCACTTCTGCGTAAGGCAAGATTTCGCTGCATGGCCCGTTACGTACAATGTCGGGGGAGGTGCTCAGCCGCCGGGCTACAGGGCGAATACCGGTTTATATTCTGAATCTGCATCTGCTCACCCCGCGTCGCGGCCCTCAACCACATCGAGCACGGCGCGCGCCATCAGATAGGCCGAGGTCGCACCGGGGTCCTGGTGACCGATGGAGCGTTCGCCCAGGTACGAGGCGCGGCCCTTGGTGGCGAGCATCGGAATGGTGGCGCGCATGCCCTCCTCGCAGGCTGCCACGGCCTTGCGCAGGGCGATGAGCGGATCCTCGTTCGCCTCCACCCCGGCCTTCATGGTCTCCACAAAGGGGGCGATGGCATCAAGCATCGTCTTCTCGCCCCGTGTCGCCTTGCCCCGCATTACGACGCCCTCCAGCGCCGCTTCCAGAGCGACGACGAGTTCGCACGGGCTGAGTTGAAAGCGGTCGGCGGTAGCCGCTCCCGCGCGGATGAAGGCCGTGCCGTAGAGCGGCCCGCTCGCGCCGCCGACGGTAGAGACCAGGGTCGTGCCTACGGTACGGAGGATCGAACCGATGTCGCGGCCGGTCAGGGCGGGGAGCTTGCTCATCACCGCGCTGAAGCCCCGGTCGAGGTTGACGCCGTGGTCGGCGTCGCCGATCGCCGCGTCCAGCTCGGTGAGATAATCACGCTGCTCCTTGATCCGGGCGGCAACCACTTCAAGAAACTTCAGTACACAATCGGACTCGATCTGCATGGAAGCCACTCCTCTGTGGAACCATCAGCCGTCCATAGGCTTCGCGTACGCCAACAGTATGAAGAAGTGAGAGTTTCTGGGAGGGCTGCGCCCTCCCAGACCCTCCTCCCAGGCGGAGTGTGGGGAAACCAGGTTTCCCTATGAACTACATCCCCCAGCGGAGCGCGGGGGTCAGCACCGGCGCGTCCCATAGCCTGGTCAACTCATCGTCGAGCCTGAGCAGGGTAAACGAGCAGCCAGCCATCTCCAGCGAGGTGATGTAGTTGCCCACCAGGCTGCGGCTGATGGTAATGCCCTCACCGGCGAGGATCTTGCTCAGTTCGTGGTACATTACGTACAGTTCAATCAGTGGCGTGCCGCCCATGCCATTGACAAAGGCCAGGACCTGATCGCCGCGCCGGAAGGGCAGATCCTCCAGGATGGGCCGGGCCAGCAGTTCGGCGATGGCGGCGGCGGAGGCGAGTTGCTGGCGGGTGCGACCCGGTTCGCCATGGATGCCGATGCCAATCTCCATCTGGTCATCGGGCAGATCGAAGGTGGGCCGGCCCACGTGGGGCACGGTGCAACTGGTGAGGGCCATGCCCATCGAGCGCCCCTGGGTATTGACCTTCTCGGCGATGCGCTGGCAGGTCGCCAGATCGGCGCCGGCTTCGGCGGCCGCGCCGGCGATCTTCTCCACCAGCACCGTCACCCCCACCCCGCGCCGGCCGGCGGTGTAGAGACTATCGCGTACCGCCACGTCGTCGTTGGTTACCACCGAGGCCACGGGGATGCCTTCGGCGGTGGCCAGCTCGGCGGCCAGTTCAAAGTTCATCACGTCGCCGGTATAGTTCTTCACAATAAAGAGGATGCCGGCATCACCGTGGACGGCGCGGGCCGCGGCGAGCATCTGGTCGGGCACCGGCGAGGTGAAGATCGCGCCAGGGCAGGCCGCATCGAGCATGCCCTTGCCGACGAAACCGCCGTGCAGCGGCTCATGGCCCGAGCCCCCGCCGGAGACGAGCGCCACCTTGCCCTGCACCGGCGCATCGGCGCGCGTGATGTAGTCGGGGTCAACATACACCCGCAGCAGGTCGGGATGCGCCGCGGCCATGCCCGCCAGGGCCTCCCGAACGACGTTCTCGGGAGCGTTGATCAGCTTTTTCACTGTGGCTATCTCCCCTGGTGTAGGCGTAGGGTCAGGAGTTACAACGGACATCAGGTTGGGTGTAGCGTAACGTCAGTAACGCTGGCGAATAGGCGTCGTGGGCCGGCGACAGCGGCACGTGTGGCGGACATGACCCATCGCCGACCGCCAGTTCAACCACGATTCGGAGGTTCAGCCATCATCGTCAACCCCCTCAAGCAAGCGTCCGATCTGCTCTCACAACAACGGGACCTCCTGCGTCGCCGTCACCCAGACAATGCGCCAGTCTACGGCAAAATACTCGTGTACGGCGATATTACGGAAAGCTACGATGTCCGGCCAGGGGATTTCGGAATGTGTTTCACAAAAAGCGCAGGGCAAACGAGCGGCTGCCTCTTCCATGACAATGAGTTTTTGCAGCACGGCGCTTTGCCGAAGTTCATCCTGCATAATAGCAGACTCATCTACACCGCGCAGGAAACGGGCAACGGCGTCGGCGGCATCCACAATATCGGTCAGATAGAGACGCTCAGGCCGCATAAATTACCTGCTCTCCGCGCAGCACAACTTCGCGAATCGAGGGTTTGAGACCACCCCGGGTACGAGGTCCACGGGTCTTCCCAACAGTTCGGATAACTCACGCGCCATCCGGCTCAGGGTGAGAAAGCCCACCGCAACCTCAGGCTCAAACTCGACCAGCATGTCCACATCGCTCTGCGGCCCAAAGTCTTCGCGCAGCACCGAACCAAAGAGGGAAAGCCGCCGCACCCGATAACGCCGGCAAAACGCGACCAGTTCAGCCTCAGGTATCGTCAGAGCGCTGCTCATTGCCTCTTCCCCATGAGTTAGAGCGTATACGGACATCTTCTGCGGTCCCGGCAACCCTCGTTCTCGCTGTGCACATACGCGAAGGCGCCGTATGCGCCAGGAACCGGCGGTTGGGGAAAGGAAACCAGGTTCCCCCACACCCCTGCCGCCGCTCACCCCAGGGCCACATCGAGCACCATCATAACCGCGAAGCCGACGACGGTGGCGACGGTCACCATATCGGTGCGCCCGCCGCGCTGGGATTCGGGGATGAGTTCTTCGACGACGACGTAGATCATCGCCCCGGCGGCGAAGGCCAGAGCGTAGGGCAACAATGGGGCCATGATCTGCACCGCCCAGGCGCCCAGCACGGCGGCCACCGGCTCGACCGCGGCCGAGAGTTGTCCCGCTTTGAAGCTGCGCGTTGCCGAAACCCCTGCCCGGCGCAGGGGCATAGCCACCGCCACCCCCTCGGGGAAGTTCTGCAACCCGATGCCGATGGTGAGCGCCAGGGCCGCGCTGAGGAGACCCGGACTTCCGGTGGCGGCGGCGGCGCCGAAGGCCACCCCTACGGCCAACCCCTCGGGGATGTTGTGCAGGGTGATCGCCAGCACCAGCAGGGTTGACTGCCGCCAGACGGTGGGCGGCCCCTCGGCGGCGCTGAGGGGCAGGCCGGGATGCAGGTGCGGCAGGAGCCGGTCGGCGACGCGCAGAAAGGCCGTTCCACCCAGAATGCCTACCGTGGCGGGCAGCCACGGCGGCGCGCCCTGCGCCTCCGCCAGTTCGATGGCCGGTTGTAACAGCGACCAGAAACTGGCCGCCAGCATCACCCCGGCGGCGAAGCCAAGCATGGCATCGAGAAACGCCGCCGGAGGATCGCGCCGCAGGAAAACCGTCGCCGCGCCCAGCGCCGTAACCCCCCAGGTGAAGCAACCGCCGAGCAGGGCTTGCAGCGTCGGGTTCAGGTTGAGAAACCAGTCTACCATGCCTGGGCCAGGGGAGCTACAAAAAGGGTGCGCAGGAGTGCGACGAAACGTTTTGCGCGCGCCGCCGCCCACCGGCCAGCCTGGCGCCTGATTGGTCTGTTAACAACGTTTCCTTGCATTTCCGCCCCCCTCCCAACCCCCCCCGTTGGGGGGAGGAGCCGGGCGCTCTCACCCGGCGGGGGAGGGTTGGTGAGAGAGTGGCGGTTTAGCAAAAACTTCGTTCACAGACCAATCAGCCTCCGGTAGAGAGACGCCTGCGGAACGTTTCGCGGCGCCCGGCGCGCAGGCAGGAATCGCGCACCGTTCCCCCTATGCTGCGGCGGGGTACGGTTTAGCGACCACGCCCTCAGTCAGGGCGGCCACCCTACCCCACCGCCGGCACCTGCTGGGTCAGACAGTGCCAGGCGCCCAGGCCCCAGACCACGGTGGTGCAATCCAGACCCACGATCTCCCGGTCGGGGAAGCAGCGTTGCAGCGCCGCGGCGGCGCGGGCGTCGCTGGCCCCGCCGAAGGTAGGCAGCAGCACCACCCGGTTGGCGATGTAGAAGTTAGCGTGCGAGGCCGGCAGCCGCTGGCCCTCGTACACCAGCGGCGGTGGCATAGGGATGGTCAGCACCGTCAGCGGGCGCCCCTGAAGGTCGGTCATGGCCCGCAGGCGGCGGAGGTTCTCCTGGAGCGGATGGTAGTTCTCGTCCAGCGGATCCTCCTCGACGACGGCCAGCACCGTGCCAGGGGCAACGAAGCGCGCGATGTCGTCAATGTGCCCGTCAGTGTCATCGCCTGCGATCCCCTCGCCCAGCCAGAGGATTTTTTCCACTCCCAGATTCTCGCGCAGGCGGGTTTCGATCTCGCTCCGGCTGAGGTGCGGGTTGCGGTTGGGATTGAGCAGACACTGCTCGGTGGTCAACAGGAGACCGGACCCATCCACATCTATTGAGCCTCCTTCGAGGACCATGCCGCCGGGGAAGCAGATCGCGTCGAGGTAGGCGGCCATCTGCCGGGGGATCTCGTCATCGAGATCGTAGGGCGGATACTTGTTGCCCCAGGCGTTAAAATCCCAGTCGACCGCCGCCAGTCTGGGATCTTCCTCGCGCACCAGAAAGATCGCCCCGTGGTCGCGGCACCAGGCGTCATTGGTCGGGAAGCGGTGATAGCGAATGTCGCCCGTGGCGCCCGCCTCGGCGAGCAACGCCCGCGCCGCGGCCTCCATCGCCGCGTCGTTCACGTTGATGTGCACCGCCTCGGAGCGGCTGAGAGCGGCCACCGCCCGGGCATAGATGGGCAACACCTCGTGGAGCCTGCCCGGCCAACTGGCCTCCTTGTGCGGCCAGGAGAGCCAGGTCGCCTGGTGCGGGGCCCACTCGGGGGGCATGCGGTAGCCAAGCTGCCGTGGTGTCTTCATTCGTCAATGAAACGCCGGGTGAGATCCCCGTAGGCGTCAATACGGCGGTCCCGCAGGAAGGGCCAGTGGGTCCGCTGCACGTCGAGCATGTCCAGATCGAGCGGCTGCACGAGCACCGCCGGTTCATCCGCCGGGGCGCGGACGAGCACCGTGCCACGCGGGTCGCTCACGAAACTCTGCCCCCAGAACTCGATTCCACCCTCAGGGTCACCCTCGTGGCCCACGCGGTTCACACTGACCACGAAGCACCCGTTGGCGACGGCGTGGGAGCGTTGGATCAGTTCCCAACTCTCGTGCTGGGTGGGGCCGTGCTCGGCCTTCTCGGCGGGGTGCCAGCCAATCGCGGTAGGGTAGAAGAGAATATCGGCCCCGCGCAGGGCGGTCAGCCGGGCCCCCTCGGGGTACCACTGGTCCCAGCAGATCAATACCCCCAGGCGCGCGAAGCGCGTCGGAAAGACCTTGAAGCCCAGGTCGCCGGGGGTGAAGTAGAACTTCTCGTAGTAGAGCGGATCGTCGGGGATGTGCATCTTGCGGTACTTGCCGAGGTAGGTTCCATCGGCGTCGAGCACCGCGGCGGTGTTGTGGTAGAGGCCCTCGGCGCGCTTCTCGAAGAGGCTGGCGATGATTGCCACGCCCAGTTCGCGCGCCAGGGCGCCCAGGGTCGCGGTGCTGGGGCCGGGAACCGGCTCGGCCAGGGCAAAGGGGGCGTACTCTTCGCGCTGGCAGAAGTACAGCGAGCGAAATAACTCCGGCAGGCAGACCACCTGGGCGCCGCGGGAGGCGGCCTCGCGCACCCCGGCGATCGCCCGGGCCATGTTCTCCTCGGGATCGGCGGTGCAGCGCATTTGCACCAGACCGACGGTTACGACTGATCGCCTGGCCATACCTCTCCGCTTTCGATGACCATTGCGGCCCTGGACGACGCGCCTGTATGATACCATACCACCACGAACCGCCGGTTCGTGGTGGGCGGGGAAACCGGGTTTCCCCGCGCCCCGGCCCGCGGGGAGGGGCGGCGAGGGCTTCGCCCTTCCCGGCACCCGCGGTGCTCGCCTGCGTGAAGGAGGGTGCGGGGAAACCGGGTTTCCCCACGCCCCGGCCCGCGGGGAGGGGCGGCGAGGGCTTCGCCCTCCCCGGCACCCGCGGTCCTTACCTGGGTGAAGGAGGGCGCGGGGAAACCGGGTTTCCCCGCGCCCCGGCCCGCGCCGAGGGCCGGCGAGGGCTTCGCCCTTCCCGGCACCCGCGGTCCTCGCCTGGGTGGAGGAAGGGGCGGGGAAACCGGGTTTCCCCACGCCCCGGCCCGCGGGGCAACGCCTCGAGAACCAACGATAACATGGACGAACGCATCCTCGAGTTCATAGCCGCGTTGCGCGCGGCGGGTCTGCGGATCAGCCTGGCCGAGAGCATTGACGCCATGCGGGCGCTGGAACATACCGGGGTGGCCGAGCCAGGGCTGCTGCGGGGGGCGTTGCGCGCCACGCTGGTGAAGGAGCGCGCCGATCGGCCCATCTTTGAGCGGCTGTTTCCGCTCTACTTCGGCGGCAACGGCATCACCCTGGCCGCGCCAGGCGACGACGGCGCGCTGAGCGCCGCCGAAGGCGCGCACCTGCGCCGGGTCGTGGAGGAGGTGGCCGCCGCGGCGCCCACGCCCGTCCTGGCCTGGCTCTTCACCGCCATCGTGAGCGGCGAGCCGTTGCGCGAGGCGCAACTGGACGCCTTACTGGCCGGCGTGGCCCCGCCGGAGGTCAGCGCGCCGATCTTCGAGCCGTGGATGGCCCGGCGGGCGCTGCGCGAGGTGCAGTTTGAGCGCCTGGAGGCGCTGCTGCACGACCTGCTGGAACGCTTGCGGGCCGAGGGGATGCGCGTGGAGGCGCTGGAGGCGATCGCCCGGACCGCGCGGCAGAACCAGGAGGCCCAGGCCAGCCAGATCGGGCGCGCCGTGGCCCTGAGCATGCAACGGCGGGCCGCTACCCGACGAGACGCGCCCATCCCGCGCGAGGAACTACTCGAGCGCCCCTTTCACCTGCTCGACAGCGCGGAGCGCGCCGCCTTGCGCAGCGAGGTCGCCCGGCTCGCGGCCCGTCTGCGCGCCCGCGCCGCCCTGCGCCGCCGCCGCGCCCGCCGGGGCGCCCTCGACCCCCGGGGCACACTGCGGGCCAGTCTGCGCTACGCCGGCGTGCCGATGGACCTGCGCCGCCGCCGGCGCCGGTTGACGCCGCGGCTGGTGATCCTCTGCGACCTTAGCAACTCCATGCGCGAGGTCGCCAGCTTCATGCTCCATCTGGTGTACGCGCTGCACGACCAGGTGCGCCGCGCGCGCGCCTTTGCCTACATCGCCGAGTTGTACGACATCAGCGCCGACTTTCACGCGGCGCGACCGGCGGAAGCCGTCCGCGCGGTCCTCCAGCGCATTGACGCCGCCTACACCTACACCGATTTCGGGGCGGCCCTGCAACAATTCACCCGCGACCATCTCCACACGCTCGACCGCCGCGCCACCGTCCTCATTCTCGGCGACGGGCGCAACAACCGCAGCGACCCCGGTCTGGCCCATCTTCGCCAGATCAAGGCCCGCGCGCGCCAGGTGATCTGGTTCACCCCCGAGTCGCCCCGCGACTGGGGCACGGGCGACAGCGACCTGCCGGCCTATCTCCCCCTCTGCGACAGCGTGCACGTGGTCCGCAACCTGCGGCAACTGGCCGAGGCGGTCGAGCGTCTCGTGCTGCGGATGGTGTGAGTGGTCGTTGAACTACGTTTTCCGACAACCACCCGCCCCCTCCCCAACCCTCCCCCGCTGGAGGAGGGCGCCTGGCGCCTCCCCCCAACGGGGGGAG
>JAOACN010000668.1 GCA_026417815.1 Chloroflexaceae bacterium
TTTTGGCCTCTGCCTGGGCCGGATCCCCACCGCCGAGAGCTTCAACGATCTGGCCATTAATACGGGTGGAGACCTTCTGGCAGCGATCGGGGTTTACCAGACCGGCGGGGTGGCCCGGATCACGGAAGGTGGACGCGCGCTGACCTACGCGGTCTACCTGGGCCCGCCCCATGGCGTGGCCTTCGATGCAGAGGGACATAGCTTCGTCGCCATCACACCCTACCCATACAAGACGGGATTCGTCTTTCCACCGGGCCAGCAGGCGCCGTGCCCGCTGAACCTGCCAGAGATCGTCGAACTGGACGCGCAGGGCCGGGTCGTAGCAGCAATGATCGCCCCGGTAAACTTCGGCACGTTTGTTCCTGCGCCAGGCGGGCGAATGATTCTGGCCGGTTGGGTGGGGTCCGCGGGGCGCTGGCCGCCCCGTGCCGAGCGCGAGGATGACCAGGACGCGCGGGTTGTAGTGTTGCGCGCCGGACACGGGCAGATGGCCTGGCGCTGGCCGCCGCCGTTCGACGGCACGGGTCTTCCCGAGTTCTACCGCCTCTGGGCGCGCACCGATGCCCCCGGGGAGGGAGGGAGCATCGCCTCGGGCGGGTCCTGGCGCTGGGGGCCGCAGCCGATCACCGCACTGACCTGCGAGGCGACCCAGGCCCAGGGCGGGGCCTATCGCTTCGTCCAGTACTTCGACAAAGGGCGCATGGAGCAGAACTACTCGGAGCAGGAGCCCTATACGACCTGGGTGAGCGGTGGGCGCCTCGCCGTCGAGCTGATCAGCGGTCAGGTACAACTCGGATCGAAGGATGTCGAGCAGCGCCAACCCTCCGACGAGGCGGTCGTGGGTGACCCGGTGGCGATCAATCCGCAGGCGCCCACCTACCGCGCCCTCGGCGCCGTAGCCTGGCCAGTAAACCAGGAACGCGCGCAGCCGGCCCGGGGCACCCTGGTGACCCGGCGCCTCAATGCGGACGGCGTCGTTGCCGATGACCCGGCGCTGCGGCGCTACGGTGTGCGGCTCGGCTCATACGACCGCTGCCTTGGGCACAACATCGCGGCGGTGTTCGAGGCGTGGGTGCTGCGTGACGCGCCGGTACCGCTCGGGCTGCCGTTAAGTGAGCCATACTGGGTACGCGCGCAGGTAGGCGGGCAGGAGCGCGAGTTGCTGATCCAGACGTTCGAGCGAGGCGTGCTCAGCTACACCCCCGACAACCCGCCAGCGTGGCGAGTGGAGCTTGGCAACATCGGGCGGCACTACCTGGCGTGGCGCTATGGACAGCAGTGACCGCGGCATACCTTCATCGAGAATCCAGAACCTCCTACCACAACGAGACTTCGTCTCGGCGGGCCCCAGGACACCGCAGGATTTCCCGTTCCGGTGCGGCGCGGCGCAGCCGCACCACACCGGAACGGGGCTTTCGGAGGGCGAAGCCCCTCCGAGCCTCCCCTCCAAGGAGAAGTCTCGTTGTGGCACTCCAATCCGAAAAGGCATTAACCAGTCTGTGCACTAAGTTTCCCGGCGTTTCTCACCCCGAGCGGGGCGAGGGGTCTACTGCACCAGGAGGCGGAAGATGCTTCCCCTTCGCTTCGCTCAGGGCTTCAGCTTCTTCGCTCAGGATGACAGGGCGAGCGAAATACCGAAAAACTTCGTTCACAGACTATTAACCCTGACTCAAAGCCGAAATACGCATCAGCAGACCAACGATGATGAAGTTCACCAGCACCGACGAGCCGCCGTAGGAGACGAACGGCAGCGTAATGCCGGTGAGGGGGATGAGCCGCAGGTTGCCGCCGATGATGATCAGCGTCTGCACGGCGATAATCGTCGTCAGTCCGATCGCCAGGAGTTGCTCGAAGCCCCGGAAGCGCCCGGGTATCCGCAGGGCGATGTGAAAGCCGCGGAAGATCAGCAGGATGTAGGCAATCAACACCGCCAGCGTGCCTGCCAGGCCCATCTCCTCGCCGATGGCGGTGAAGATGAAGTCGGTGTGAATGGCCGGCACAATCGCCGGCACCCCCAACCCTAACCCCGCCCCGAAGATCCGCCCGGCGGCCAGGGCGTAAATCGCCTGGACGATCTGGTACCCGCTGCCCTGGGCCGTCGCCCACGGGTCGAGCCAGATCTGCACGCGAATGGCCACCACCGGCACGACCTGGTAG
>JAOACN010000736.1 GCA_026417815.1 Chloroflexaceae bacterium
CCCGCCGGCACAACCTTGGCAAGCAGATCCGTGCCGATGGCCCCCAGAGCCACATGACCAAGATGGGCACCCCGACCATGGGTGGCATTATGGTCGTCAGCACGGTGGTGGTGCTTACGGTGCTGTTCAATCTGGTGGATCGCTGGTCAATGCTGCTGCCCCTGGCCGTGCTGTTGAGCTTCGCCGTGCTCGGCGGGGTGGATGACTGGATGACCCTGACCGGCTCGCGGTCCCAAACCTACGGCTTTACCGTCCGTTATAAGTTCTGGTTGATGATGGCGGTGGCCTTCATCGCCTCGCTGGCCCTCTCCCTGCCGCCGCCGTTCGGCCTCGGCCACGAAGGGCGCTTGCAGATCCCCTTCGTTGGCCAGCGCGATATCGGGGTGTTCTTCATCCCCATCGCCACGCTGATTATCGTCTTTATCGCCAATGCGGTGAACCTGACCGATGGCCTCGATAGCCTCGCCGGCTGGAACCTGACCCTGGCCTTCGGCGCCTATGGCGTGATGACCTTCCTCGCCGAGCCGCGTCTGACCAACCTGATGGCCTTCAGTTTCACCCTGGTCGGGGCCTGCGCGGCCTTTCTCTGGTACAATGCCCATCCGGCTCAGGTCTTCATGGGCGATCTCGGGGCGCTCTCCCTCGGCGCGACCCTCGCCGTGGTCGCCCTGCAGTCCCAGCAGTGGCTCTTGCTGCCGGTGGTTGGCTTCGTCTTCGTAATCGAGGCGCTGTCGGTGATTATCCAGACCGGCTATTTCAAGTGGACGAAGTGGCGCTACGGCCAGGGCCGCCGGATCTTTAAGATGGCCCCGCTCCACCATCACTTCGAGTTGCTCGGCTGGAGCCAGGTGCAGGTGACCCAGCGCTTCGTGTTGATCGCCACGGTCGCGGCAATGATCGGCATCTCACTGGCCATTCTCTTCGCGCCCCCGGCGCCAAAACAGGCCGAGCAGGATCCAACCACCCTGGTGGTCGAGACCAATCCGTAATGATGGACCTTCGCGGCAAGCGTGTGCTGGTGATGGGCCTGGGGGTCCACGGCGGCGGTCTGGGTGTCGCGCAGTGGCTCTTGCGCCAGGGAGCGGCGATTACCGTCACCGACCTGGCGCCCCCCGAGGCGCTGGCCGCGCCGCTGGCCATCCTGAATGCCGCCGCCGCTCAGATTGGCGCCACCGTGGCCTACACCCTGGGCGAGCACCGCGCCGGAGATTTTACCTCCCACGATCTGGTCGTCGCCAACCCCGCCGTTCGTCCCGACTCGCCCTGGCTGGCCCTGGCCCGCGCCGCCGGGGCGCCGGTCGAGACGGAGATGACCCTCTTCTTCCGCGCCTGTCGTGGCCCCATTCTTGGCGTCACCGGCACCAAGGGCAAGACCACCACGGCCCTGCTGCTCGGCGCGATGCTGCGCGAAGCCTTCCCCGATACGGTCGTGGCCGGGAACATGCGCGTCTCGGCCCTGGCGGCCCTCGACAGCATCGGCCCCACCACACCCGTGGTGCTGGAACTGTCGAGCTTTCAGCTCGAGCGCCTCGGCGCCGCTGGCCTCAGCCCGGGCTATGCGCTGATCACCAATCTCTCGCCCGACCACCTCAACTGGCATGGCTCAATGGAAGCCTACGCCGCGGCCAAGCGCCAGATCTACTGGCATCAGTCTCCCGACGGAGTTGTGGCCCTGAATGGCGCCGATGATGCGTCAGTGGAGTATTTTCCGCGTTCCGACCACGGTGGGCGGCTCATCCGCGTTTGCGCCGGCCCGGTCTGGTCACGGGCCGTCTGTCGCTATCCCGGGCCGCCGGAGCGCCCGGCCGCAACGGTAGTGTTGCACGATGATCAGGTGATCTTGGATGACCCGGACGGGGTCTTTGGCCCGCCCTCGCCGCGGGGAGGCGAACCGCTCTTCGCCCGCGACGAGGTGCGGCTGCCCGGCGCGCATAATCTCGCCAACGCGATGATGGCCGCCGCCCTGGCGCGGGGCTTCGGGGTCGGCGCCGGATCGCTCCGCGCCGCCCTGCGCGGCTTCGGCGGCGTTGAGCACCGCCTGGAGCTGGTGCGCGAACTCGACGGGGTCCGCTACGTCAACGACACCACCGCCACCAACCCCGCCGCCGCCCTCGCCGCGCTGGAGACCATTGCCCCCCCGGTGGTGTTGATCGCCGGCGGCGCCGATAAGAACCTGGAGTTCACCGCCCTGGGCGCGGCGATTGCCCGGCGGGTCAAGGCCCTGGGGCTGCTGGAGGGCAGCGCCACGCCGCGCCTGCTCGAGGCCGTGCGCGCCGCCCCCTTCGGCCCGCCGCTCGTCACCGGGCCGTATGGCGACTTCGCGACAGCGATCCGCACCGCCCGCACCCTCGCCGCGCCTGGCGATACGGTGCTCCTCTCACCCGGCTGCGCCAGTTTCGGCATGTTCCGCAACGAGTTCCATCGCGGCGAGGAGTTCCGGCGCCTGGTGGGCGAGTTGTGAGCCGCGATCCGGGTTCGCTGCGCGGGCTTTCATACGAGGTTTCAGGCCGGTCTCCCTCCTGGCCTCCCCCCATCGAGGAGAGGCGCCTGGCGCCCTCCTCCGGCGGGGGAGGGTTGAGGAGGGGGCCAGACAGCGCCCTCCAGTTGCCACCGCTCCCCGTTCCGGCTATCCTGGACGCTATGACACAACCACCTGAAGAATCCGACGACCTGGACGGGGTGCTGCGGCGGCTGGAACGGGAGTTCGGGACGCGCCGGTCCATCGAAGAGCCTGAGGATTCGCGCCGTCCCCTGCTGGAAAGGGACGCCGTGGGGCAGGCGGCCCAGCCGCCTCCGCCACGAACGCCGGTGTTGCTGGCCAGGCGGCCCCGGGCAGTGTGGGTGCTCCTGGCGGCGATCCTGCTGATGTACGGCCTGAGCGCCCTGCTCAGCGGCTCCCTGTTTCAGCCCGATCTGCTGGTACTGCTCGTGCTGGGGGCCAAGGAGAATGGCCTGATTGACGCTGGCCAGTACTGGCGCCTGGTCGGAGCGATGTTTTTGCACGCCAACCTGATCCATATTTTCTTCAACAGTTTCGCCCTCTACGCCCTCGGCCCCGAGAGTGAACGGATCTACGGCACGCCGCGCTTCCTGGTCCTCTACTTCCTGGCCGGGATCGGGGGGTGCGTGGCGTCGTACCTGCTCTCACCCGCGCCC
>JAOACN010000063.1 GCA_026417815.1 Chloroflexaceae bacterium
CGCCTACTCCGACCGTGAACTGGTCGAGCGGGCGAAGGAGGCGGGCGTGGTGAACTACGTCGTCAAGCCGTTCCGCGAGGCGGAACTGCTGCCGGCGATCGAGATCGCTATGGCGCGCTACCAGGAGTTTCTGGAGATGGACCGGCAGATCGCCGACCTGAAGGAGACCCTCGATACGCGCAAGATCGTCGAGCGCGCCAAGGGCATCTTGATGGACACGCAGGGTCTGAAGGAAGCGGAAGCCTTCCGCAAGATCCAGCAACTCTCGATGAACACTCGCAAGTCAATGAAGGAGATCGCCCAGGCGATCCTCCTGGCCAACGAAATCTAGGCGCGTGTGTCAGCGGTTCCTCAGCCACCCGGAGACGCGCCCGCCGCGTCTCCGTCTGCTTTTCAACGGCGCCTGCGGGCGATGCTCCCGCACGCCCTCACGGCGGCGCTGGCCGTTGTGGTGACGCTGGGCATTCAATGGCTCTGGTTGCGCCCGCCAGCCACGGCGCCGGCCCCGGCCGCCACAGCGGCGCCGGCCACCCCTGCTCCACCCCCGCCGGTGACGCCGCCAGTGGCAACACCGGCGGCGTCACCGCCCGATGGCAGCGTTGTGCGCCTGGAGGTGCTCGACCTTCAGGCGCAGGACCGCCAGCTCTGGAGCGCCCTCTACCTGCTGCGGGCCGCCAGCCAGATTGACGACGCCGTGGCGGCCCTGCAGCGCAACGACCTGATTGAGGCCGACCGCACCCTCCTGACGGCCTATCGCTCCCTGGATCGGGCCTACGTCTACAGCGCCGAGCGCGAAAAGGGACCGATCGATAACTTCCGGCTCCAGCTCAGTCAGATCCGCGATGATCTGCACCTGCGGCCCGAACGTCTCGACCGCCGCCTGCGCCAGTTGCGCCAGTTGATGCTCAGTCTGGTGGATGAGGGGGGATAGGCAACTGTTCACACTTCTCCTGGAAGCGAGGGCTTCCAGCCCGCGTTGTGGCTTCGAGGGCGAGACGCCCTCGCTCCCAGGCTCTACTTGTTACACCAGGTGTGAACAGGTATGGGGGATAGGGGCGCACGGTATTCGCCCCGGCGGCCTGCCATCGGGGAAACCCGTTTTCCGCCCAATACGCGGCCCCTCAGGTCGGTTTATGCTCGAAATCAACGAACCGGTACCCGACGCCGCGCTCGGTGAGGATATATTTGGGATTGGCGGGGTCCTCCTCGATCTTCTGGCGCAGATAGGTGATGTAGAGCCGCAAATAGTGGCTTTCCTCGCGGTACTCCGGCCCCCAGACCTTGGTCAGCAGCATTTCGTGGGTTTGCACGTAACCCGCGTTCTGCACCAGATGGTAGAGCAGGCGGTACTCGGTCGGACGCAGGTTGACCCGCTTGCCGTCCACCAGCACCTCGCGGCGAGCAAAATCGATGCTCAGCCGGTCGTCCACCTTCACCAGCGTCTGCGGGACGGGGGGAGTGGCATAGTGACGCCGGAGCACGGCCTTGATGCGGCTCACCAGCTCGCGGTGGCTGAAGGGTTTGCCGATATAATCATCGGCGCCGAGTTCCAGGCCGCGCACCCGGTCCTCCTCTTCATCCTTGGCGGTAAGCATCAGCACCGGCACCTGCGAAAACTGGCGGATGCGGCGCAGGGTCTCGAAGCCGTCCATCCCCGGCATCATGACGTCGAGCAAGACGACATCGGGCATATCCTCGCGCACCCGTTCGAGGGCCTCGCGCCCGTTGGCCGCCGTGGCCACGCGCATGCCTTCCAGTTCGAGGTTGAGGCGCATGAAGTTCACCATGCGCGCTTCATCGTCAACCACGAGCACCAGTTTGTCTTTTAGTTCCGACATAGACACCCCGTCCCCACGGTCGGTTCCGACCCATCGAGATACCCCGATCGGGCCGGGCCGTGGAGGGGGGCCAGGATCGGTAACGGGTAGCGCAAGGGCCGGTGAAAGGTTTGAAGCCAATTGTAGCACGGCAATCGCCCCGTTCACAAGGTATGGGGAAACCGGCTTTCCCCACGCCCCTGCCAACCGGCAAGGCGTATACCAGGGAGGGCTTCGAAAACCTCCTGTTCAACGAGGTTCTATGCAACTGGTCATCACGAACGTCCTACTCCTGATCATCGCCGGGGGCACCGGCTATCTGGTGGGACAGGGCCGGCCCCGGTGGTTCGGGCCGGAGTTCCGGCAGCGCCTGTTCATCGTGGGCTGGATCGTCGCCCTGCTGCTGGCGGGCGCCCTGCGGGCGGCGGCGCTGGTCTACGGGCCGGGGGCCATGTTCGCCGTGCTGAGCCTGCTGGGGGGGTTCGCCGCCGGCGTCTGGATGGCCTTGCGCCCGCGCGGGCCGCGCCGACCCGGAAGACGGCGCCGCTGATGCCATTTTGGATTGGGGATTTCGGATTTTGGATTGCTGGAGATGGCGTTCTGGTGAGATCTGGGGATGCTGCGCCTGCGCGCCGGGCAACAGGAAGCGATGTCTGTCGCCGTGCGCCCGCGGGGGCCGGACAATCGGCAGTCGCGCCAGCAGGAGGATGACAAGGGCGACGCCCCACAGGGCCGGCTCCCGCCAGACCTTCGAGAGCCACAGGTAGTGCAGCACCGCCAGGGCCGCCGCGGCGTACACCAGGCGGTGGAGGCGGCGCCACCAGCGCCCCAGGCGCCGCATGGCCCCGCGGGTGGAGGTAAGCGCCAGCGGGAGCAGCAGGGCAAAGCTTGCCAGCCCCGCCAGGACGTAGCGCTTCTCGGCGATCGCCTGCCCGATCAACGCCGGATCGAGCCGGTAATCGGCCACGGCGAAGACCAGCAGGTGCAGGCAGACGTACAGAAAGCTGTAGAGACCCAGGGGTTTCCGCAGAGCGACGGCCCACTTCCAGCCCAGCAGCCGGTTGAGCGGCGTGCAGGCCAGCGAAAGCATCAGCAGCGCCAGCGCCGCCTTGCCCGTGCGCAGGGTCATATCCTGGATGGGGTTGACTGACAGGCGCCCCGTGGCCGCGTCGAAGATCAGCAGGGCCAGGGGCAACAACGCCAGATGGACCGCCAGGCGCGGCCAGGCGCGCCACGGTTGTTGCTGATCGGCCACCCCTGACTCCTGTAGCGTTTCTCGCAACGATTGACCCGGACTGCTGGCGGCGCGCGCGCAGCGAGCCGCACGGCCCATGGTCCTCAGCGGATCAAGCCTTCCGCTCAGTGCTCTAGAAATTCACCCGCAGATCAAGACCGGCGTAGAGCGCGGCAACCTCCTCGGCATAGCCGTTGAAGGGCAGGGTTGGGCGGCGCCCGCCCTCGCCGATGCGCCGCTCGGTCGCCTGCGACCAGCGGGGGTGCGGCACGTCGGGATTGACATTGGCGTAGAAGCCATACTTCCAGGGACCCACCAGGCGGAGCGGCGCGCCGTTCTGCGGCGTCAGCGACCGGCCGTAGAGACCCGTCGCCAGCAGCGTCAGGTCGTGCATGGCCTCATCGAGGCGCAACCCTTCGACATAGGGCCAGGGGTAGAAGCGGTCGCGCTGGCCGGGCATCTCCTCCGGGCGCAGCACCGTCTCGAAGCGCACGTAGCGCGCCGCGGCCAGCGGCTCGACCTCGGCCAGAAGGCGCCGTAGCGGAAACCCCAGCCAGGGGATGACCATGGACCAGCCCTCGACGCAGCGCAGCCGATAGATGCGCTCCTCCTGCTCGAAGCGCAGCAGATCCTCCAGGCCAAAGACGCGCGGACGGCGCGCCAGGCCGCCGACGGCGACCTCCCAGGGTGAGACGCGAAAGTCGCGGGCCAGCCGCGCCACCCGTTGTTTGTCGGTGGTGAACTCGTAGTAGTTGTTGTACGTGGTGATCTGCTCGAAGCTGTTCAGCCGATCGCCGAGTTCGTCGGTGCGCGTATCGGCGGGCGCGGTCGGTGACGTGTCGGGAGACGCGCCGCAGGCCCCCAGGGCCAGCATGGCGCCCAGCGCCCCCGTGGCGGCCATGAAGCGCCGCCGCGAGAGGTAGACGTGCTCGGGAGTAATCTCTGATGAGGGAATGCCTCGCATCTACAAGACACCTACATTAGAATTATCGCCGATCACCAGGCGATACGCCTTGGGCTTGAGCGGGCTACGGCTGACCTCGACATTGCGGCCGATCAGGCTATCCTCGATGCGGTGGGGGATGCCGCGGATGCTGCAATGCTCCATCACGATGCTGTGCTCGATCTCGCTGTCTTCAATCAAACAATTGTGATAGATGGAGGTAAAGGGACCGACGTAAGAGTTGAGGATGCGCGTCTTCTCACCGATGATCGCCGGGCCGCGAATGGTCGAGTTGATCACCTCGGCCCCGGTTTCGATAATCACCTTGCCGATCAACTGCGAATCACGATCGACGTAGCCCTGCACGGCTGGCTGCAACTCCTCCAGCACCAGGCGATTGGCCTCCAGGAGATCGTCCTTCTTTCCGGTATCGATCCACCACCCCTCGTGCACATAGGGATAGACACTGTAGCCAGCGGTCACCAGCCATTGTATCGCATCGGTAATCTCCAGTTCGCCGCGGGCGGAGGGGCGGATGGCGTTGACCGCCTCGAAGATATGGTGGTCAAACATATAGATGCCCACCAGGGCCAGGTCGCTCCGCGGTTCGCGCGGCTTTTCGACCAGGCGCGCAATGCGGCCATCCTCTTCCAGTTCAGCGACCCCGAAGGAGCGGGGATCTTCAACCTTTTTGAGCACAATCTGGGCATTATAGGCGCTCCGGCCAAACCCCTCGATCAGCGGGCTGATGCCGCCCTGGATACAGTTATCGCCCAGAAACATCACGAAACGGTCATCGCCAATGAAGTCCTGGCTGATCTTGACCGCGTGGGCCAGGCCCAGGGGTGCTTCCTGGGGAATGTAGGTCACCTTCATTCCCCAACGCTTGCCATTGCCGACCGCCGCGCGGATCTCATCGCCGGTGTCGCCAATGACGATCCCGATCTCGGTAATGCCCGCATCGCGGATGGCCTCGATAACGCGGAAGAGTACCGGCTTATTCGCGACCGGCACCAGTTGCTTGGCGCTCGTATAGGTGATGGGGCGGAGGCGCGTGCCCTTCCCGCCGCTTAACACAAGCCCTTTCATGCATGGCCTCTTGAATGATCTAAGCCAGGGTTCACACCGACGTCACGGTCTGGAGGAGGCGGGGAGGCTTCGCTTCCCCGCAGGCCCCGTTCCGCCCGCTGCGGGCGGAACCGGTGGATCGCGGAGGGCTGCGCCCTCCGCGCCTCCCCCGAAAGGTTACCTCTGCCGTAGAGATTGTACCCGATCTGCGCAACCGCGTTGGGGAGGGGAAACGTTGGTCCCTTTTTGCACACAACAAAGCGCCGGAGCCGTTGCCAGGCAACGGCTCCGGCGGTTCTTCAACTGGCGGATTGCGCGGCGCCCCGTAGGGCCGAAGTACTGGCTACGCCAATGCTTCGGCCCTAGCGATACGGCCGGACTGCGCCGACGAAAGTGTTCTGCCAGTAACTGCTCCAGATACTCGACACCTGCACACCGTAGCGCGGGGTCATGGCGTGCACCATCTGCCCTCCGCCGATGTAGATCGCCACGTGCGAGATCCCGCGCCGCCCGCCGGTGCCGGCGAAGAACATCAGGTCGCCGGGGGCGAGATTACCCATCCCGCCGATGATTGCGCCATAGCGAGAGCTGTACTGCGCCGCGGCATTGTGGGGCAGGTGCACGCCAAACTGCCGGTAGACGTAGCTGGTCAGACCGCTGCAATCGAAGCCCCGGCTCGGGCTACTGCCGCCCCAGACATAGCGCGAACCAACGAACTGCACGGCGAAACTGGCTACGTCGCCGCTGGCGGGGATGTTGACCGCGGCGGCGCCACGGCTGCCCCCGCCGCCCCCCGGCGCGGCCGGGCGCACGCGAACCGGCAGGGCAGGAATATCGTTGGTAATGGGCACGCGCCGGGCGGCCATCGGCGAAACCCGGAGCAGATCGGAGAAGATCCACGCCTTCGTGCCATCGGGCAACTGGACGCGGTACCAGTCCTTGTGGCGAGCAAGGAGGCTCACGCTGGTACCGGCCTTGAGGGACGTGATCCGATCATAGGCCGAACCGGGCCCCTTGCGAACATTGACGTTATTTTCGAGCACTGCGCCAACCAGCGGCGGATTGGGGTCGGGGATGGACGTCGCCACAGGCACCCGCTCGACCACGCCCTCGACGATATTCAGGAAATCCGAGGTCACCCAGCCGTACAACTGGCCATACTCCACGAGGAACCAGCCCTCGTAGCGTTCGATGAGCGTCAGTTCCTGGCCGAGGCGCATCTTGGCCATGCTGACATAATTGGTGCCCGGGCCATCGCGGAGATTGACGTTATCTTCGCGGACCACACCAACCTTGGGCGGCGGCGGCGGTGGAATCGCTTCGGCGGGAACCTGATTGAGGGCATACACGACCGCCTCGGGAATATCTACCAGTTCGGCGGCCACCCAGTACACCGTCGGGTCACCATCGCGCCGGACCTGCAGCCACTCCTCGAAGCGCCCAATAACCTCAACGCCGTCGCCGCCATTGACGCGCCCGACCTCGTCGTAAGCCAGGCCAGGGCCATTGCGCAGCCGCACCACGTCGCCGCTGATCATCGCCTGCACCGTCAACGGGGCCAGCACGGCGCTCCGCGACGACAGGGTAAGGGGCACCGGCAGGGCCTCATCGTCGGGTAGCGGCGGATCGCCAACCATGCTCTCCGCGCCAGGCTCAAGCGCGATAGGGCCCACTCCGATTGGCGCCTCGACCAGTTCCACAGGTTTCGGAGCGGGCGATGCCACCGGACGAACCGGCAACTGGCTCAGCACCAGCGCCAGCGGCACAATGAGGACAACAATCAGGTGAACGAGGAAGCGGGCAGGTAGGCGGGAGAACCAGGCGGCGGGAGCGAACAGCGTTGTGGCGAGATATGTGCGGAATGCAGCGAGTGAGCGGCGTTGGCGTCGGAAGCGCTGGCGATGCCGTGAAACGCGCTGCTGTAAACGCTCGACATCGCTACGCAGGGGCATAGGAGACGGGTTTCGGTTTAGCTCAATCATGGAGCAATGTACCTCACTTGGGTCCCTGTGGCGCGATCACGGGGTAACACCTACCCTGACACGCTCCTGGTGAACACGCGACCACAATCAAGCCGGGATGGCAGGAGTGTATCACGACTCCGCAATATCCGCAAGCGTCATCGTTTTGTCAGGTCATCCTCAGCACCGCATTGCGTGAGTGGTGCAGGTCAGAAAAGTAAAGGGAGTTTAATAGAAACCAGCAAATCTGTCAATAATCTGGGAGCATAAGGCTTCAAGAAGCCTTAAATCGCGATTCGGAAACGCTGCACTGTAATCGTTATCCCCGCAAAACTGTAAAGGGTTATCTCCGGTGCGCGGAGCGAATCGGTGGAGGGACAATGGTCGCGCGGAGTGCATGCGCAGGCGCTGGCAAGCAAAATGACAGCCGGGTGAAGCGGAGTTGCCTCACCTGATAACCCTTGCCAGGGTTGCTCCTGCCGGAGATGACGCAGGTTGGCATGGCCCAGACAAAAAAAGGACCAAGGTACTGTACGTTCTCGAAAGGGAGGGCTTCGCCCTCCCAGAAATCCTCTCCCTGGCCGGATGAGGGCAACCGCAGTTGTTGAGGCGAAAAACCTCTGGCCCCAACCTGGAAACCAGGTTTCCCTTCGCCCCTGCCGACCGGGAGGGGCCACTTACCGCTGGAACAGCGCATAGCGCCAGTACTGCCCACTGGCGCGCAGCAGGGCCACTGGCCCCGGGGCGGCTCCCCGTGGGGGGGCGCCATAGGCGCTCAAGCCACTGTCGCCAACCAGCTTCAGCCAGAGCAACATCTCGGCAGGCTCGGCAACGACCAAGGCGCTGGCGGCGCCAGCGTGCCGGGCCGAGCGCGCAACCTCTTGCAACGCCGCCACCGGCTGCAGGATCGGGGCGGGCGCCTGAAGGGCCCCCTCGGGCGCGCCGCGCTCGATCAGCGCGATGCGCATCGCCTCGCTGCCGGTTCCGACAATAACCACGCCCGGCGCATAGCGGCGCCGGTAGACCTCGAAGGCGTGGTCGATCAGCGCCTGCGATGGGAGCGCCGGCGCAACAATCAGCAGGACGTCGGCGCTGCGGGCCTCATCGCGACGGGCCTGCAGGCCGGCGGCTACCGCGCCGACCAGCAGGGCGATCAGCGCCATTACCAGCAGCACGCTCACCGCATAACCTGCCTGCCAGCTCGCGCGACGCCAGCGCAAGGCCCCTCCCGGCGCCACAACCGCTTCGACCTCGACGCTCTGGTGTTGCTCGTCATTCATGCTTCGCTCCCCATCAGGCGCTCAGCGCCGCGATCAACAACGGGGGCTGCGCCCTCCCGCTCCCGCCCGCCAGGCAGGGACAGGGGAAACCAGGTTTCCCCTCGCCCCGCTCGCTGGCTATGCGGAAGGTTGCGCCCCTGGATCCGTATGCTTCCGCCCGCAACAGTAGACTCGCCTGGCTGCGCCAGGGCGCGCGCCCGCCCCGGGTGGAACGGGACGGGGAGGCTCCGCCTGCCGGCGCCTCTCCGCATAACGACCCTCTCCATGCGGGTGGCCGGTGACTACCTGGCTGGCTGTTATACGAAATATATTTCGTGATATTATTGTCGTATAAAGGTCCGTAAAAGGCATCACCGCCAGTATACTAAGGAGTGCGCAGGTATGGAATTGGCCGAGACACTGGGCATCTTGCAGCGGAACCTCTTCTCACCGTTGACCCTGGCCTTCGTGCTGGGGATGATTGCCACCCTGGTCAAAAGTGACATCGAGTTCCCCGAGCAGGCCTACAAGTTTATCGCTTTCTACCTGATGTTCGCCATTGGTCTGAACGGCGGCGTAGAACTGGCCGGGACGACCTTCCAGACCTTTGCCTGGCCGGCGCTGGTGACCATCTTCCTGGCGATTCTGCTGCCAACCGCGTGCTATTTTATCCTGCGAACGGTCTTCCGCTTCGACGTGGCCAACGCCGCTGGCGTCGCCGCGCTCTACGGGTCGGTGTCCTCGGTCACCTTCGCGGCAGGGATCGGCGTCGTCGAAACGGCCAACATCGGCTACGAAGGCTTCATCCCCACCCTGGCGGCACTGGCCGAATGGGGCATCATCGTGGCGCTCTTCTGGGGCCGCCTGGGGTTGAAAACGCCGAACGATGCCATCGGCAAGGTCGTACAGGAGACCCTGACCGGACGCAGCGTGATCCTGCTGATGGGCGGGCTGCTGATCGGCGCGATCATCGGTGAAAAGGGTTTCGAACGCATCGCGGTGGTCTTCAGCCAGGGACCAGAGGGTCTGTTCCGTGGCGTGCTGGTGCTGTTCCTGATCGAAATGGGTATGGTCGCCGCGCGGCAGTTGCGCGAGTTCGCCAGGGTTGGGCCGCGGATGCTGGCCTTTGGCACGGCGATGCCGGTGGTCATGGGTGTCCTCGGGGCAACCCTCGGCGCCCTCTCCGGCCTGTCGCTGGGCGGGGCGTTTATCCTGGCCGCGATTGCCGGCAGCGCCTCGTACATTGACGCGCCCGCCGCGGTACGCGCGACCTTCCCCCAGGCCAATCCGAGCATCTACCTGACCTCCTCGCTGGGGATCACCCTGCCGTTTAACCTGCTCATCGGTTTGCCGGTGCTCTATGCCTATACCCAGTGGCTTTGCTATAGTGTGGTTGGATGCGCAGTGTTGCCCGCCGGAGGGTGAGTCCACGGGCCGGTTGGAATGGGAAAGCGGGTTTCCTATTCTAACCGGCGTCGGCGCCGCCCCGGCACTCCAGGGCGTGGGGAACCCGGTTTCCCCCCCAACCGGCGTCGGCGCCGCCCCGGCCCATACCGGCAGGGGCGTGGGGAAACCCGGTTTCCCCGCTCGCTCCAACCGGAGCGGGGAGCCGAATAACGCTGTTCCCGGGAGGACCCTCCCGGAGGCGCGCACCACCAAACATCAAGAAAGGAAGACGCTATGGAGACCACTACCATCAGCCTGGTAACGATTATCGCCGAGGGCGTGTTGCGCGAGCGCCTGCTGGAGGATCTGAAACGCCTCGGCGCCCGCGGATGGACGATTGGCGAGGTGCACGGGCACGGCATCCGCGGGATCAGCGAATACTTCTGGGCCGGGTCGCAGGTGCGTATCGAGACCCTGGTCAGCCCGGCGGTCGGCGAGAAGATCCTGGCCCATCTCCAGGAGCACTACTTCACCGACTACTCCGTGACCGCCTTCGTCCACGATGTGCGGGTGGTGCGCCCGGAGCGGTACGTGTGAATGGTGGGGAAACCGGGTTTCCCCACACCCCTGCCGGCGAAGAGACGGCCCGCCGGGCCGTCTCTTCCCCATGGCGCGCATGTCGTCACGAACGTCGGCAGGCGCACCGCCAACCGCCCGGGCGCCGTGCAACAATTTCGGCCGCATCCCGGGTTGCCCCCCGTTTCCTCGGACATCTCAGAAGTCCTGTTATACTGGAATCAGGCTGCGTCATGCGCCCGCTGGAGGGGGCGTAGCGCAGCCGCGTGGACGGCTGAGAGCGTATCACGAGAAGTCCCGGAGGGAACGTGTCAAAGACTATCCTGATCGTTGGGGCCGGACCGGGCGGGATGGCCACGGCGATGCGCCTGGCAGCCAGGGGCTACCAGGTGGCGATCTACGAGGCGGCTGACCGGGTTGGCGGGCGCATGCGCGGCTTTGAACTTGGCGACTACGCCTTCGACACCGGGCCGACCATCCTGCAGGTGCCGCGGGTCTACGAAGAACTCTTCGGCGCCTGCGGCCTCAATGTGTACGATTACATCAAGTTGATCCGCCTGGAGCCGAATACCCGTATCGCCTTCTGGGACGGGACGCACCTCGACCTGACCTCGAATATCCCGGCCTTCAAGGAGCAACTGGCGCGCTTCGGGCCGGACCTGCCGGCGGCCTTTGAACGCTGGTACATCGAGCACCTGCGGAAGGACAGGGTCGGCTACGGCCCCTACCTGGGCACGCCGGTGCGTCCGCCCCTGGGTTACCTGAAGCCCGACGAGGTGGCGGCGGCCCTGCCCTTCCGCCCCTGGGAGAGCCTCTACGACCACTTCAAGCGCTTCTTCCGCGACGAGCGGCTGGTCTACGCCCTGGCCTATCAGGCCAAGTACCTGGGCATGCACCCCACCGCCTGCTCCAGCGTGTTCAGCCTGGTAACTTTCCTGGAGTTCCACTACGGCATCTGGCATCCCGAGGGCGGCTTCCGCGCCCTGGCCCGGGCGCTGGCCCGCGCCGCCGAGGACCTGGGGGTGGAGATCCACCTGCGCCGCCCGGTGCGCCAGGTGATCGTGGAGGACGGGCGCGCCCGTGGTCTGCTGATGGCTGACGGGGAGCGGATTATGGGTGACGCGGTGGTGGTCAACGCCGACTTTGGCCACGCCGTGCAGACACTGCTGCCCGCGGACGCCCGCGGCCCCTATACCGACCGCTGGCTGAACCGCAAGGAGTTCTCCTGCTCGACATTCATGCTCTACCTGGGAGTCAACCGGCGCTGGGAGCACCTGCCGCACCACCAGTTGTACCTCTCCG
>JAOACN010000151.1 GCA_026417815.1 Chloroflexaceae bacterium
CGGTCAACTCGACCATCTTCGGGTCAACCAGGATCAGCTTCACCTCATCCGGGGTATGCTTGAGCAGCAGCCCGCAGAGGAAGGCGTTGATCGCCACCGACTTGCCCGAGCCGGTGGCGCCGGCCACCAGCAGGTGCGGCATTCTGGTCATATCGGCGACGACCGGGTTGCCGCTGATGTCCTTGCCCAGGGGCAGCTTCAGGCGCCCGCGGCTGGTTTCAAACTCCTCGCTATCCACCACCTCCCGCAGGCGCACCACGGCAATCGAGGAGTTGGGAATCTCGATACCCACCGCTGACTTGCCGGGGATGGGCGCCTCGATGCGGATGGACGAGGCCGCCAGGGCCAGGGCCAGGTCCTTCTCCAGGGCGGTGATCTTGCTCACCTTCACCCCCACCGCGGGCTGCACCTCAAACTGGGTCACGGCGGGGCCAGGGTTAACATTGACCACCTGGGCCTCGACCTTGAAACTGGCGAGGGTATCCTCGATGGTGCGCGAGAGGCGGCGGATCTCATTGTCGCCGATGCGGCTCTCGGTGGCGAGGGGGTCGAGCAGGTCAAGGCCGGGGAGGGGCCAGGCGCGGTAGACCGGGGCCACCTCGAAGCCCTCCAGGGCCTCCTGGACGATCTCGCGCGGCGGGGCGGCGTCGTCCGCGGGGGTAGGCGCGGCGGCAGGGGCAGGCGGGGAAGGTGGCGCGGGCGGGGGAGCCTGCGCCGCGGGAGGCGGCGCCGTTCTGGCCGGCGCGGGGGCGGCCGGCTCGCCGGGGCGTTGGAAGAGGCTGGCCCGCGTGGGCCGCGCGGCGATGGGCGTAGGCACAATATCGTCATCGCCGCCCTGGGGCGGAGGGGTGAAGGGCAGATCGGCATCGGCCAGGGGGGGACGGGGCGCGGCGCGCCCGGCGGCGGAACGGCGCGGCGCGCTCCACAGCAGTTCCCAGAAGGCGCTGAGGCGGGTGTACATCCCTCCCAGCAACTCGCGCAACGTCAGGTCAAAGGTCAGCAGCACTCCGGCGAGGCCAAGCACCAGGCTCACCAGCACCCCCGCCGGCCGCCCGATGCCCCGATCAAGCCCCTCGACGATCCAGAAGCCGAACCAGCCCCCGCCCTCGTAGCCCCGCTCAACCAGGGCCCGGGCGTGGGCCGGAAACTCCAGCAGCGCCAGCACGGCCAGGACGATCAACCCGATGCCGGCGAAGGTGGCCCCGGTGAGTTTCGCATCGCGGAACTGCTCCTGGATGAGGATGGCGATACCCAGCAGGCCAAGGGTGACCGGCACCACAATCGCCCCATTGCCGAAGGCCCGGCGCACCGCCTCGACATACAGCGCGCCGACCCCGCCCGCCACACCGGTGACGAAGAAAATGATCGTCACCGCGGCCACGGTGATCAGCATCAGGGCGAACAGATCGCGCTGATGTTCCGGGCGCAGGCTGATCAGGGGCTTCGGCGTGACCCGCGCCCCCCGCCGCCCGTTGCGCCCCTTGCCTGCCGTCGCCCGGCTGCGTGATCCTTTGTTATTCGCCCTGGCCATAGTTTCGCTGCGCGGCCTTGCTGGGGCAAGCATCTTTCGCCCTGCCACCGGGAGTACCGGGAGGTTCCTGGGAGGGCGAAGCCCTCGCAGACCCTCCCCGCCGGAAGGCGGCCCATAGGCGCCAACCCGCGCGGGAACAAGGGCATCCTGGCGCTGATTATAGCACATCTGCGCGGGAGGGGGCGACCCCGAGCGCCCACGCCCCCAGGGAGGCGTATGCTTGCCCCGCGACTTCAAGTATGCTCTGAAAAATTCGCCAATCTCATTGACAATTTTTGAAAGAAGATGTAAAATCACTCTGGCAATGGCAATTTATAACAATCAGTTTGGCGATAATAATCAGTGCAGGTCTGGAGGTGTGGAGCTGTAGCGCAACGGCAAGGCGCGTCGCACATCGCCTTGACGGCCTGGCCTTCACCTCCACACCTCCACACCTCTACACTCCATACCTCTACACGACCCGTCGGTAGAACCGTTGAGGTGTCGAGGCAAAGGCCAGACCATCAAACGGCTTTGAAATACGCCTGCAGATTTCTCCCGGCTGGAACAGGAGCAAGCGATGCACCGTCTTATCACGCGCGATCCGGTCAGCGGCGGCGAACTGATCGTTACGCGCCTGGAGTGCCCGCAGAGCGGGATCCTCATCGAGGGGCAGTTCAGCCTGGGCTGGATCGGTCGCCTGACTGCGGAACAACTCGATTTCGTGGAGCGCCTGGTGAAGAACCGCGGCAACATTCAGAAGCTCGCCGCCGAACTGGACATCGCCTACAACACTGCTCGCGCCCGCCTCGATGAGATCGTCGCCGCCCTGGGCGGCGCGCCCGAAAGCGACGGGCGCGCCGACCGCCGCCAGATCCTCGACCGCCTGGCCACCCGCGAGATCAGCGTTGAGGAAGCTATGAAGCTGTTGAAGGGCGCGTAGGGCCGAAGCACTGGCTACGCCAACGCTTCGACCCTGCGCAGGGATGGATAGCCCCTATGTTGACCAGTGATGAGCGTGAACGCATCCTGAAGCTGCTCGAGGCGGGCCAGATCTCGGCCGACGAGGCGGCCCAGTTGCTCGATGCCCTGGCCGAGGACCGCCGCGCCGCCGGGCGCGCTCACTCGCGCCTCTGTCTCTTATACACATCTCCGA
>JAOACN010000157.1 GCA_026417815.1 Chloroflexaceae bacterium
AGATGTGTATAAGAGACAGGGTGCAACCCCTGGGCCGGGTGCTGGCCGGTCACGGCGACAACGGCGAAGACGGCGTGGGCGGGGCGGTGCACCGCAACACCTTCGGCTGCTACCTGCACGGCGCGCTACTCCCGAAGAACCCGCAGTTCACCGACCACCTGATCGGCCTGGCCCTGCGCCGGCGCTACGGCCCGGCTGCCGCCCTGGCCCCGCTTGACGCCACGCTGGAACTGCACGCCCAGCGGGTGATGGTCGAACGGCTTGTATAACAGATGTTTCCGGGAGGGTTTCGCCCTCCCGCGGGCAGGGACGATGGGGAAACCTGGTTGCCCCATTCCCTGCCAACCGGCTATAGCTACGTGAGGACACTATGCCACACTTCACCGTAAGCGGCGGCGCGCCGGATACCGAAGAGGCCGCCGCGGCCATCGCGGCGATCACCTGCCTGCTCGAAGAGGAGGCCGCGTTTGCCATCGGCGACGCCACTCAGCAGGCGCCAGCGGGATGGCGCAGCGCCGCGCGGCTGATGACCCAGGGGTTGATCCCCACCCGCACGCCGATCGCGCCGCGCTGGTCGAGCATCGAGCGCCTGCGGCGCGCCGGGCGCGGCGGCGGCGGCATCGTTGGCCAGTGAGGGAGAGCGGCGCGAAGCCCGCTTCATCCGCCGAGCGCCCAGGCGCGCCATTCGGCCTCCAGGGTCTCGAAACTCTTGCCGTAGACGCCGACGTAATCGGCTGATCCGGGCGCGTTCTGGCCGGTCAGGTACAGGCGGTCGAAGGACTCGCGGCCGTAGGTCTCGATCAGGAACTCAACAAAACTGGCCCACTGGTAGTAGAGTTTGTTCATATCGCTGATCGGCCGGCCCACATAGCTGATGCCGAGCGGCAACGCCTCGCCGTTGGCGAGCCACGGGCGCACGAAGGCGCGAAAGCTCGGCGCGTCGCCCAGCCAGTAGGCGCCCGCGCCCCAGGTCGCTACCCCCTCGGACAAAATCAGATCGGCGCTAAAGTGCCGTTCCCCGTAGCGATCATGGCAGAGCTGGTGCACGAATTCGTGGGCCATGATGCTGACGGCGCGGGCGGCGGGGAAACTGGCGCAGGTAAAGACCTGCACGTTGCGGATGTCGGTGTAGGCGATGCCGTGGAGCCCGCAGGCCGGCTCCAGGCCAATCAACACCTCCATCGGGCCCGCCGGGGCGCTGCCGAAGCGCGCCACGACGTAAGCCAGGGCGCGCTCCAGTTCACCGGCGACCGACGGCTGCTCCTCCGGGCGCAGCGCGCCCTCGTCAATGGCGATGTTGAGCAGGCCCGCCTGGATCAGATTGCCGGACAGCGGCACGGGCGTTGGCGTTGCCGCGCCAGGCGGCAGGGGCCGCTCGGGAGCGGTCAGCGGCGACACCGCCGACGCTGGCGCGATGCGCGGGCGCGGCGGCGGCGCATGGCCCGCGACGAGCAGAATGAGCAGCGAAAAAAAGAGTACCGGGCCAATGATTGCCCACCGGACCTGTCCCTGGTGTCGTCCGGACACAGAAGTTCAACCCCACGGGATGATCAATAGCTTTGGGAGGGACTCGCCCTCCCAGCCCTCCCATCCACGGTGTATTGATTAGCTCGGACACTCCCGGGGCGAAAACTTGTTCGCACCGGGAACGTCATTATACCAGAAACGCGCCGGGGTTGAGCAGGCCACCGGGGTTCCAGCGGGCCTTCAGGGCGCGCATCAGGTCAAGGGCCTGCGGCGCGTGGCGCCAGCGATCGGCGTCGCGCGCTGGCGCGCCCGCCAGGGCCAGGCCGTAGCCGCCGAGACGCCGGGCCAGGGCGGCCAGTTCCTCCCAGGCGCCCGCCCCGCGCAGGTAGAGCAGGCCGCTGGCCAGGTCGGCCAGCAGATCGCCGGGGTGCGCGTCCGCTGCGCGGAGCAGTTCCGGCAGCGCGGAGGGCGGCACGCCCAGCCGGGCCAGCGGTTCATCGGCGGTCAGCGCGGCGCCCATCCACGCGGCCCAGCGGTCGCTGCCGCTCGCCCCGCTCAACTCCAGCGGCGCGGCGGCGCCCTGCCTGGCCAGCGCGTCACGGACCAGCGCCAGCTCGGCGCTCACGTCCTGTGCCAGCCCTTCAGCGGTGTAGAGCAGGGCGAAGGGGGCGTCAACCTCGGGCAGACCCAGGGCGGCCGGGTGGCCGAGCAGCAGCGCCGAGGCCACCACCGTGCCCGGCAGCAGGCCCGCCCCCAGGGCCAGGCCCTGCTCCAGGTCGCGGACGGGCACGGCCAGGCTGGCGCGGGCGCGTGGCAGGGGGGCCAGTTTCAGGGTCAGGTCGCAGATCAGCCCCAGGGTACCGTGGGCGCCCACAACGAGCTTCGGCAGGTCGTAGCCGGCCACGTTCTTCACCACCGGGCGTCCCACGCGGATGAGCCGCCCGTCGGGCAGGGCCAGCGTGGCCGCCAGCACCAGGTCGCGCCAGGCGCCGTAGCGCATGCGGAGCGGCGCGTTGGTGTTCGTGGCCACCAGCCCGCCGACGGTGGCCCCGGCGTATGGCGCGACGGCGGGGACCCACATGCCGAGGGGCGCCAGTTCGGCCTGGAGTTCGGCCAGCGGCGTGCCCGCGCCCACCCGCACGTACAGATCGTCGCGCGCCAGGGTGGCGATCCCCCGCAGGGCCGCGGTGGAGAGGACAAACGTCCCCGCGGGCGGCCGGGGCGGCTCGGCGGCGCCGCTGATGACCACCGGGCGCCCGCAACCGCAGGTGGCGCGTAATACCGCGGCCGCCTCGGCGGGTGAAGCCGGTTGGAGCACCTGTGAGGCCGGCAGTTCAGGTTTCACGTGAAACGCCGGCGGCTGCGGCGGCTCTTCAGCCGGAAAGATCTTGCCAGGATTGAGCAGTTCCGTGGGATCGAAGACCTCCTTTACGTCACGCATAACGGCCAGTTCGTCGGGGCCGTACATGAGGGGCATGTACTCGCGCTTCTCGATGCCCACCCCGTGCTCGCCGGTGATGCTGCCGTCAAAGCTTACCCCCAGTTCGACGATGCGCCGCCCGGCCAGGTGCACCCGCTCCATCAATGCGCGGTCACGGGGGTTCTCGATCAGGATCAGGGGGTGCAGGTTGCCATCGCCAGCGTGGAAGACATATCCCACCCGCAGCCCCAGCTCGGCGCAGATCTGGTTTACGCCGGCCAGCATCGGCGCCAGTTTGCTGCGCGGCACAGTGACATCAACCAGATAGTAGGCC
>JAOACN010000303.1 GCA_026417815.1 Chloroflexaceae bacterium
CATGATGATCTCGAAGGTACGCGGGCGCTTCGAACGTTTCAGCGGCACGGTTGCATTCGACGAGCAGAACCCGGTTAACTCGTCGGTAAACGTGCAGATTGAAGCCGCAAGCATCGAGACAAAGGATGCCAGGCGCGATGCCCACCTTACCTCGCCGGATTTTCTCGACGCGGCGAACCATCCGTACCTTTCCTTCGTCAGCAAGCGCATTGAAGTGATTGACGAGACTCACGGCCGGATCATCGGCGACCTGACCATTCGCGGCGTCACCCGCGAGGTGGCGCTCGATGTGGAGTACAACGGCCAGGCGAAGGCGCCGTGGGGCACGACCAGCGCCGGCTTCCACGCCAGCACGGTCATCAACCGCAAGGACTGGGGGCTGAACTGGAACGTGGCCCTGGAGACCGGCGGCGTTCTGGTGGGCGAAGAAGTGCAGATCGACATTGAACTGGAGATTGTCAAGCAAGAGGCCCAACCCGAACCGGCTGCCGCCGTGGCGTAATCCTGGTGTGGTTGCGGGTAGGGCCTGCGCTTCGGCCCCACCCGCGTCACCCCCCCACCCCCAGCGTCGCCAGCATAATCAGGGTAAAATTGTACCCCCCGTGAACGATCGCCGCTACGCTGGTGCTGCTGCGCTGGCGCACGACGCCGCACACCACACCTACCAGAAAGACGACCAGCAGGGCGTCCCAGTTGTACTGGAAGGCGTGGAGGCTCGTGAAGAAGAGGTTGGAGAGCCACAACCCCAGCCGTGGCTGCAACACGCCCCGCACGGCCAGTTCCTCCCCCAGGCCGGCGGAGACGCCGATGACCACTGCGCCAACCGGATTGATAGCAAAGGCAAACAACTGGTCGAAGGCTTCCTCGTCGGTCACCGGCCAGCCCATCAACCCCCAGAGCCACTCGATGCCCGCACCAAGCGCCTGCACGGCGCCAGCGAGGAGCAGGGCCAACCCCAGGCCGACCAGCGCCTGGCGCAGCGTCGGGCGGGTCAACCCGAGACGCGCCAGCGCCTCGCGCAGATCGCGGGTAATACCGAAGCCAACGGCAAGAATGGCCGCCGGAATCGTCCAGATCAGACTGTAGACCTGATCGCGCAGCAAGCCCGCCGCGTCGCGCCCGCCGGCGTTGCCGGCCAGTTCATCAACCAGGGTCAGGAACGGGGGCGCGCCGAGCACCGCCAGGGGCACAATGGCGATCAGCCCGATGGTTACCACGGCGATCAGCGCGACGGCATGCACAAATGACGCTGGATTGATGGGCACCATCCGCGCCAGCAGACGCCGCGCGGCGGGCATGATGCACAGCGCGCCAATGGCGATACTGCCCGCAATTCCCAGCCCGACCAGCCCCAGGCGCGCCAGATCGGCCAGCCCCAGAATGGGCAACGATCCCGCATCGGTCAACGGGCCGCCAGCCAGCACGTTCACCGACAGACCCAGGGCGATCAGGCTGACGCCGGCAACCATCAGCGCGAGCCACAGTCCCGTGGCGACCCAGGCCCAGTTAGGGCGCTCGTCACCGAGGTAGGCCAGCACCGCCAGCACGGCAAAGGGCAGCGTATTGACACTGG
>JAOACN010000313.1 GCA_026417815.1 Chloroflexaceae bacterium
CCCGCCGCGACCGCCACGTAGCGCCCCTCGGGAGTATCGGCGCGGGTTCCCACGGTCCATTGCAGGTCGCCGTTGCGATCGGCAAAGAACGCGGCGCGCCCGCTAATGTCGATGGTCAGGGTCGAAATGCTCCCGTCGGGAGAGTGCAGCCAGATGCCCACGCGCTCGGTCGGCTTGAAGCCGCTGGCGCGAAAGACAAACAACTGGCCGGGCGGCCCCACTTTAGGGCGCACCACCACGCTGCCCTGCGGCGCGGGCGGCAAGGTCTCCTGGGGCAACGCGCCGGCCTGGATCACAAAGCCGAGCTGGCGCTGCACCCGCTCGCCAATGTTGCTTGCTTCGGCAAGGTACACCCCCGACTCGGCGTCCGGCGAACTGGTATAGCTCCACGTCACCCGTCCGGCGCTATCGGCGAAGAGGTTAATATCGAAGCCGGCGCTATCGGCGAAGCGGATGACCCGCCCCGAGGGGGTGCGATACACCACGCGCACGATTTCATTGGGTGCGAAGCCGCCGGTGCTGAAGCGAAAGGTCGTACCAGGGGGGCCGATGTCGGGCGAGACGCTGACATCCTGGGCCCGCGCCGGGACCGTGCCGAGTGAGACTGCCGCCAGCACGGCCAGCAACAGTGCGGCGAGGCGCGCAACGACGCGCATGAGGACCCCCTTGTTTCGATGAAACGCTACTGGGAGGGCGGCGCCCTCCCGGACCCTTCCCTCGGGCAGGGGCGCGGAGAAACCTGGTTTCTCCATCCTCCTCCAACAGACCGGGGAAGGAGGGTTCCCGGGAGGGCGCGGCCCTCCCGGCGAAAGGGCCGGGGCTACACCCCGAGGGCGGCGACGAGGGCGTCGATCGCCGCCTGTTCCTCGGGCGTAACCTTCTTGCTGCCGATCCCCAGGAACCCGCCCTCTTTGACCGCCTCTGCCGCGGCGTAGGCGGCCTTTACCAGCAACTCCTTGTACGCCTTAGCCTCCTCTGGAACGTTCTTCTCCACCAGTGCCGCCGCCTGCTCCGCCGCCTCCAGCGCGTCAACAATCCCCTCGCCGGTCAGGTCATCCACGCCGGGGTGATAGAGCGCCGCGAGCATACTGGTCGGGGCGACGTCCTTCACCGACTCGCGCACCGAGTCCAGCGCCGCGGCGACCTCCTGGGCCGTCTTGCCGGCGCTGGAGGGCGAGGCGGCGATCACCAGGGCCGTGGCCGCCATGGGCCCGTTGCGCACCTGGGCCCACTCCTGGGCCGAGAAGCGCCCCTTCATCGCGCGCACCTCGGTGACCTTTCCGAGCACCTCGTTCACCAGGGTGGCCTCGTCACTCTTGCGCCGCTCGACGCTGCGCGCCTCGCTCTTGATCTTCTTGATCAGCGCATTGGTGTCCATGCCCTCTTTCTGCACGGTGCTGTTGAGGAAGCCAAGCACCAGCGGGCCAACCATGCCTACAATCGGGGTAATATCGAAGCCAGTGGCATCTTTGATTACAGAGACCACCACCCGGCTCTCGTCACCGAAGAGGCGGGTCAACACATCCGCGCCCGCATCGCCGCCGGTGAGACCGCCCAGAAAACCGGATAGATTGCCCAGCACCCCCGCGTTGGCCCCCTGTACCGCCTCGGAAATCTTGACCTGGCCCTCGGGAGTGTCGGCGACCATCGACAGGCCCCGTGTCAGCAGGGGCAAGGCGATGTTGACACCCTTCTGCACCATTTCGCCGGAAACCCCGAACCGCTGGCCAACCTGCGCGTACATCTCCGGCGTCATCACCGCCTCAAGCGGAGCAAACATCGTGGACATTGGCATTCCTCTCTTTGCCTGAGCTAACTTCGCGCGCCGCCCGTCGCGGCGCGCTCCGCGCGTAGGGTATCGATAGTAACATACCTGAAACCGCGATCGGCCAGCCGAGTGAGAATCTGATCGGTCAGGTCGGCCACCGGCGGGCCGGGCAGGGTCTCGTGCAGGACGATGAGCGATCCGCCTTCCGTCTGCCGCGTCACCTGGCGCACGCTCAGTTCCGCCGGTAGCAACCAGTGCACTGGCATAATACTGCAGATGACCGGCTGGTAGCCCCAGTTCAGCAAGCGCCGGGCAAGCGCCCGGCTCAGGTGTCCGTAGGGCGGACGCACGCAGGTGATCGTCGCCGGATCGCGCCCGCTATGGCGCGCCAGCAACTCCCGCGTCCGGTCAAGCATGGCGTGCAGCGCCTCGGGACGCTCCACCAGGAACGAACGGTGCCGGTAGCCATGGATCATCAACTGGTGTCCGGCCGCAGCCGCGGCCCCCACCAGGTCGGGCATCCGCTCCACCCGCTCGCCGAGCCACGAGAAGGTAGCCATCACACGATGCTTCGCCAGGACCGCCAGCAGCGCGGGCGTATCGCGCTCGTGCGGCCCATCATCGAAGGTCAGGGCCACCTGGTTCGAGTCGTGCCTGCCCGACCAGAGGACCTCGGGGAACTGCCGCTCAAGCTCCCGCACGGCGTCGTTAAGGGAGGCGACGGTGTAGGCTTCGACGAGTTGGAGCAAGGCTTTCATAGGAAGTTCCCGGGAGGGCAAAGCCCTCCCAGACCCTCCTCCCGCAGGGGCGCGCGGGGAAACCGGGTTTCCCCACCCTCCCCTTCAGGCGGTGCGTAAAAAGCATTCCCGGGAGGGCAAAGCCCTCCCAGACCCTCCTCCGGCAGGGGCGCGGGGAAACCGGGTTTCCCCACCCTCCCCTCCAGGCAGTGCGTAAAAAGCGTTCCCGGGAGGGCTGCGCCCTCCCAGACCCTCCTCCGGCAGGGGCGCGGGGAAACCCGGTTTCCCCGCCCTCCTCACAGGCGAGTACGCAAGGAGCGTTCCCGGGAGGGCACAGCCCTCACAGACCGGAGATAGCCGGATAAGCCCTCAGCGACGCTAATCCTTATCTGGCAGGAAGAGCGAGAGAAGGAACGAGACGATCGACACCACAATCGCCCCCCAGAAGGCTGGCCAGAAGCCATCAACGATGAACCGCGCCCCGAACACGTTCTGGGCGATCCACGACGACAGCAAGAAACTGATGGCGTTGATGACCAGGGTGAACAGGCCCAGGGTCAGAATAATCAAGGGACACGACAGCAATTTGAGCAAGGGCCGGATGAAAGCATTGACGAACCCGAAGACCACCGCCATCACCAGCACGGCGAAGATGCCCGTCTGCCCTTCCACAGTAATGCCCGGCACGATATAGGCGGTAATGGCCAGCGCCACGGCCGTCAATAGCCAGCGCAGCAGGAGCTGCATATAGGTTCCTCTCTTATCAATGCGGCTTCGCCGCGGGACAACGAGGTGAAAGAGAGTTTTCCCGGTCGGGCGCAGCCCGCCCGGACCCGCCTGCTGGACGGGGATGTGAGGAAACCAGGTTGCCCCACATCCTCCCCAGGAACTAGACGTTCGGCACAATCGGCTCCACATCGGGGTCGTCACCACCGACCTGGTAGGTGCGCAGGGCGTAGATCGTGGCGCCCTGTTCAAGGAAGACTTCGGCCAGGGCGCGGGCCATCACCGGGGGCAGCATGGTGCGCCAGCTCTTCATAGCATCGCCGATGGCGCCGAGGAGTCCGCTGCCCCCGCCGCCGAGCACCGCGGCCTCGTATTCCCAGTCGCTCCGCGCCGAGCCCCAGGGCAGCAACACCCGCCGGATCTCCTCGCCGAGGGTCTGCAGGGCCGCCAGACGCCGGGCCTCCTCCGGCGTATCGGTCATCTCGGCGCGCACATCGGCCCGCGACCCGATCACCCGTCCCACCTCGCGCACGGCGACGTAGAGCGCCTGGGCCGAATCCTGGGAACAGTTGTTGAGCGCGCCGACGAAGGTGGCCCCGCGCCCGTCGGCAACGCGGTAGCGCGCCTCCATCACCTCCAGGAACTTGCGGATCTGCTCCAGGGCGGCAACCTCAGTATCGAAGATGGTAAACTTGCCGCTCAGGGCGTCAATTTTCACCAGCAGATCCTGGATTGGCCGGACGCCCGCCCAGCCGAACTGCCGGTCGCCGCTGTAGCGGCTGTAGTGGATCGCCCCCGAGGCCAGACCATCGGCATTGTGGGCGTAGACCTGGTGGTAGACGATGTCGAAGCTCAGTTCGTCGGCCAGCGGCTCGCGGACCACCGTGGCGACGCCGAAGGCGACGTGGCCCCAGTAG
>JAOACN010000372.1 GCA_026417815.1 Chloroflexaceae bacterium
AGATGTGTATAAGAGACAGGGGCCAGAGTGGGCGCGCGGGTCGGGCGCGCCGCGCGCCGTTCCAGGGCGGCGAGCAAGTGCCGCGCGCCCAGGGCCGCCAGGATGGCCAGCGCGAGCGTCACGTACACTGCGAAGCGGATGGGGTAGCGCGAGATCCGCACCAGGGGCAGGTCGTAGATCAGCGCCCCGGGCAGTGGCAGGCCGGTTCGCCACCCCAGGATCTGTAATTGCGGCCCCAGGGCCAGCAGGGCGAACAGCAGCCCGCTGAGCAGCCAGAAGCGCCCGGTCCGTCCGCGCAGGCCCAGGGCCGCCAGGGCCAGCGCCACGAACCCCAGATACACCGTCTTGTTCTGGATGTGGGTCTCGGCTTTGTAAGCCTGCAGGCGCTCGGCGAGCGGCCCGAGGAGGGGGTGGAGCTGGCTGGGGATGAAGAAGTCGGCCAGGTCGGCCGAATGCTCCAGCCGAAAGGTCGGGCCGCCCTCGGTCTCGGCGCCGGGCACCTGGCTGGCGAAGCGCGCCGTGGGAATGGCCAGGGGCAGCACCAGCAGCAGCGCCACCCCGATCGCCGCCGCGACGGCCGGCGCCCCCGAGGCGCGGAGGCGCGGGAGCGGACCGCCGCTCGCGCCCGCCGCCCGGTGGAACAGCAGCCGCGCGAGGGCGTACCAGGCCGCCCAGATCAGCGTGAACAGGAGGTACTGCCAGTCGCAGAGCACGGTCAGGGCGATCAGCGCCCCGGCCAGGGCGATGCGGCCCCATCCGGGCCGGTTGGCGGCGCGGTGCAGGGCCAGCGCCGCCAGCGGCAGCGGCCAGGCTGCAAGCAGATTCAAGTGGCTGCCAAACACTTGCGCGAGCAGGTACCCGCTGGTGGCGAAGATGACCCCCGCGATCAGCGCGGCGCGGTGGTTCGTCGCCGGGGACGAGCCGTTCTCCGCCAGGACGCCACGGGCCAGCAGATAGACGGCATACCCGCTCATCGTGAGCGAGAAGAGCACCACGAAGTTGTAGGCGACCACCAGGCCGAAGAGGGCGTGGACCGGCAAACTGACCAGAAAATTGATCGGATTGAGCGTCTGCAACCACAGTCCGGCGCCGTGGGGGTAGTAGAGGTAGGGGGTGAAGAAGGGGTTGCTGCGGGTGAGGAGCGCCTCGCGCAGCCACCACATGTTCCACATGTTCTGCCAGGTGTCGAAGCCGTTACCCGGTACCGCCGTCGTCGCCTGGAGCGGCAGCGGCCAGGTCATCAGGAGGGCCAGGCCCAGGTAGAGGGCCAGGGCCGTCCCGTGGTTCACCAGCGCTTCGCGCCATCGGACGGTTGGTAGAGTCATGGGTAGCCTGGAAACAGAACCTTTGCAGATAAGACCCTGCTCGCGGCACGGCCCCCTGCTCTATGCGTTACCCGCATGTCGCATCGAGTTGTCAGAGTGGCATCTGGGGAACCTTTGCCGCTCCTTCTGGTCACGGCTGGCGACTGATTAGTCTGTAAA
>JAOACN010000468.1 GCA_026417815.1 Chloroflexaceae bacterium
CCCGCATGTGCTAGCATGCCTCAGGCACGATCACTCTCTGCGGAAGGAGCGCAATTGTGCAGGTCAATCCAGGGATCTTCAAGGCCTACGACATTCGCGGGATCTATCCCTCTGATTTGAACGAAACGATCGGCTACCTTATCGGGCGGGCCTTCGTAACCTTCCTCGGCGCCGAGACGGTCATCGTCGGACGCGACATGCGCACCTCCGGCCCGGCGATGTTCGAGGCGGTCACCCGCGGCATTACCGACCAGGGCGCCGACGTGGCCGACATTGGCATGGTCAGCACCGACCAGTACTACTTCGCCTGCGCCACCCTCGGTCTCCCCGGCATGATGGTGACGGCCTCGCACAACCCCAAGGAATACAGCGGCTTCAAAATGGTGCGCCAGATGCCCTACCTGCTCAGCGGTGACGAGGGCATTCAGGACCTGCGCCGCCTCGTTGAGAGCGAAGCCTTTCCCCAACCCACGCGCAAGGGCGCCATCAAACGTTACGACTTTCAGGAAGAGTTTATCAACAAAGTGCTCTCGCTGATCGACGTGGGGGCGCTGGAAAACGGCGGCGCCCTGGGCCGCCCCCTGCGGGTCATCGCCGACACCGGCAACGGGATGGTCGGCCCCATCCTCCAGGAGATCTACCGCCGCCTGCCGATCACCTTTACCGGCATGTACCTGGAACCTGACGGCACGCTGCCCAACCACGGCCTCGACCCCCTGCAACCCGAGAACCGCGCCGAACTGCAGGCGCGCGTGCCCGCCGAAGGCTTCGACATCGGCTTCCTCTTCGATGGTGATGGCGACCGCTTCTTCGCCGTCGATGATCGGGGCCGCTTCATCTCCGGCGACTTCCTGACGGCGATCCTGGGGCAGTATATGCTGGAGAAGGCCCCCGGGGCCAGAGTGATCTACGATGTGCGCGCCTCCTGGGCCGTGCCCGACCTGATCCGCGCCAGCGGGGGCATCCCGCTGATGGAACGGGTCGGCCATGCCTTCATCAAGCGGCGCATGGCCAACGAAGACGCGGTGTTCGCCGGCGAGGTCACCGGCCATTACTACTTCCGTGACTTCTTCTACGCCGACTCGGGCATTATTCCGTCGCTGCTGTTGATGGAACTGCTGGCGAAGCGCGGCGTCAGGATGAGCGCGCTGCTGGCCGATCTGGAGGCGAAGTATTTCATCTCCGGGGAGATCAACTCGAAGGTGCGCGATGTGCCCGCCAAACTTGACGAACTCGCCGCCCGCTACGCCGACGGCGAAATCGAGCGCCTCGACGGCGTCTCGGTGAGCTACGCCACCTGGCACTTCAACGTGCGCGGCTCGAACACCGAGCCGCTGATCCGCCTCAACCTGGAGTCGATCGCCTCGCCCGAGGAGATGGCCGCCCGTCGCGATGAAGTGCTGGCGATCATTCGCGGGGACGGGTGATTGGTGTCGTCCCCACCCTCCCCCTGGCCTCTCAGGTGTAGGGTTTTTCGAGCGAGAAGGGGTTTTCAGCATTCCAATGCGCTTGCGATCCTCACCCCCCTACCCCGCTCTCCACCTATGGTGGAGAGGGAGAGTTGGGCGTCCCAATGCCCCAGATCGCGAATGTGACGCGAGGATGTGCCGGAAAAACCCTACACCTGAGAACTCCCCCCGGCCCCCTCCCTCTCCACCTGCGGTGGAGAGGGAGGGGGCCGGGGGGAGGGTGAGGACCATGCCCCCTCAGTCCCGCCCGTTCGCCCTTCCACGTGAGGCCCTGAGCGCAGCGCGGCAGGGGAGGGTGAGGCACGGCCCCACGCCCCCGCCCGCAGGAAGCCATCCCATCCGCCTACACCGGCGTTGGCGCCGGGGTCGCCGTCATCACCGGCACGTCGAAGGCCCCGCGCCGCGCCACGATCAGCGCGCCGAGGGCGAACACCAGGCTCGCCAGACCCACCAGCCAGCCCACCCAGGGGATCAGGCTGAGCAGCACGATCAGCAGCACGCCAAGGCACAGGGCGAGGAAATCATTGGCCTCGCGCCCGGTGGCCCGCAGCAGCGCCTTCCCGGCCCACAGGCCGGTGATGAGCGGGCTCAACGTCCAGGCCAGCACCAGGGCAGCCGTGAGCAGCAGGGCGAACATGAGCGCCGGGAACCAGCCCCAGAACAGCAGGATCGCCAGGAAGATCAGGACCGAGAGCAGGGGCACGGCGAACAGCAGCGCCAGCGCGGCGATGCCGTAGAGCGCCGCCTCCCCGGGTCGCAGCGCCAGGGCCTGCGCCGGACGCCGCAGCGCCTCGGGCGTGAAGCGCAGCAGCAGCCAGCCCAGCAGCGCGAACCCGGCCAGCATCAGCAACGGTCGCAGGATCTGCCCGGGCCGGAAGGCTGGCGCCGGCGTGGTCTGCGGTTGCTCGCGCTGCTCGAAGCGCACGTCGCTGGCCACACCCGGCGGCACACTCGCCGCTTCGGGCGCGGTGTAGCTCAACACGCCCCCGACCCGCGCGGCATCGCCAATGGTGATCTTGCTGACGTCGAGGGTGGCGTCGCCGCCCACCTGGCCGTTGAGGATCACCGTACCGGCTCCGGCCCGCAGGTCATTGGCAATGGCGCCGTCAATCAACGCCTCGCCGCCAAAGAGGTAGGCCGAGCCGTCCACGGTCGCGCCGCGCTCAATGCGCACACCCTGGACCACGCTGCGCCCACTGACCTGCACCGGGCTGAAGGCGCCTTCGCCGCCACCGGCAGCAGCAAAGAGATGGTCACCGATCCTGCCGGTAACGATCACCCCTGCGCCCGCCGCGCGCACGTCGTCCTCAACCACGCCATTGATCCGCACCTCCGCCCCTGCGGCCAGCACGTCACCGGTTACCACACCGTTGATCTCGACATACGCGCCCATCGCCACCAGGTCGCCGTCCACCTTACCGTCAATATAGATCTCCTGCGCCATCACGGTCAGGTCATCTTCGATCACCTGGCCGGCCGGCAGGCGGTAGGTGTCGCCTGAGCCAAACTCCGCCGCGAATGCCGGCCCCGCGACCAGCAAGGCGATGATCGCCGCGACCAGCGCGGCGAACGGCCATACGCGCTTCTTTGCCGGAAGCATATGCGACCTCCTCTCCTCCAACGTAACTGTTCACACCTGGGGTAACAGGAGAGCCTGGGAACGAGGGCGTCTCGCCCTCGAAGCCACAACGAGGGCTGGAAGCCCTCGCTCCCAGGAAAAGTGTGAACAGTTTCTCCTCCAAATGGGTTTTCCGGGAGGGCTACGCCCTCCCGGGAACTCCTAATTGTGTACCTCAAGCGTATTATTTTACAACCGAACGCACCGACGCGACGTAAAGAGGCGCGCACCACCGGTGACAGCATGGCAACGGGAGCAGGATCGAGGCCGTCACGTTTCCCTGACCCTGCTCCCGCAGAAAACGACTGGCGCGCACCCCCTACCCGGTTGAACGCGACCCGGCCGTATGGTTGGCGGGCGGCGCGGCGGCGAGGAGATCGGGCAGGAGCGACGGTTCGTTGAGCCGGGGGATGAGGGTCACCTTCGCTCCGCCCTCGATCAGGTTCTGCGTCTCCAGAATGCTGAAGAGGGCCTCGGCCACCTCCCGGTCGGTATTGATGGCGTTAAGCGCCTTGCCGAGGATCTGCGGGCGGATGGCCTGGGCCTGGGCGAAGGCGATGGCCGCCTGCCGCTCGGCCGTGCTGGTGATGATGCTCACCTGGTTCGCGCCGTCCTGCAGGATGGCCGAGGTCACCTGGCGCAGGCGGTTCACCACCTTGGCCTCGATCTGGCGGATCATGCCCGCGTCACGGAAGTGGACCTTACGCACGTACACCGACCCGAGCCGGTAGCCCCACTCCATGGACTTCGGCGACACCTCGGCCCGCACCGCCTGGCTCATGGCGTGGCGATTCTCGAGCATTTCGGCCAGGGGCATGTTGCTGAGGGTGCGCACCACGGCATTACTGACATTGGCGGCCAGCGATCCCTCGGGATCAGTGTTGCGGAACAGGTAGGCCACCGGGTCGCTGATCGCCATCTCGTACCACACGCCGATGCCCATCGGCGCGCCTTCCTCGGAGTTCACCGGCTGGCTGCGCAGATAGCGCTGGTTGAGGCGCATATCCAGCACCTTGCGTTCGCCCAGCAGTCGCACCACGAAGGCGGACGCCCCGAGGCGCCCCGGCAGGAAGTGCAGCCCCGGCTCGCTGATTACGCCAATGACGTTGCCGAACAGCACGTAGACGTGACAGGTGCCCTCCTGCACGGTCGTATACAGGCCAAACAGCCGGGCCAGGCCGAGCGTCACCGCAATCGCGACCGGCGCGAAGATAAAGGTGACCGTCGCGGCGATGAGGAACAACATCAGGTTGATCATCGCTCCACCTCCATAATCACGCGCTCGGCCTGGCGGAAGAGGCCCAGGCGCACGTTCCGCAGGTAGGCGGCGATAGCGTTCGGCCCTCTGGCCCGCAGGGCGTGCAACTGCTCGGCCAGGGCCAGCAGCGGCTCGACCTCGGCCTGGGCCTTCAGCGTCTCGATCTCCACTGCGCGCTTCGACTGCACGATCTTCTGGTCGGCGGCGGCCTGGGCCAGGCTGATGTCCGACGAGACCTGGTTGTGGGCCGTGTTGATCGCCGCCATCGCCGACTCGACCTCGGGCGGGGCGTCAATCTCGGTAATCAGCGAGGCTTCGAGGATCACCCCGTAGCGGGCAGGCGAGGAGAGACACTCCCGGTCCATCAACTCGTTCAGGTCGCGGAGGTTCTTCCGCAGGTCGTTGATTGAGACGCCGGTCACGGCGCTGGCATCGGCCGGCTGCGAGGCCGCCACGCTGCCGGTGGGGGGTGGAGGCGCCTCAAAACTGGCGATACGCTCCCGGAGGATGGAGACGAAGTAGCCCATCACGTGGACCACGGGGTTCTTCACCCCAAACAGGTAGGCGTAGAGGTGGCGCTCGGAGACCCGGTAGCGGATCTGCCCCTTCAGCCCGACGTTGAGCTGATCCTTGGTCACCGCCTCCAGCACCGTGCCGTTGCGGTTGGCGCGGGGATCTTCCAGGTCCAGCGCCATGTTCACGGTCTGGGTGGCAATCGAAACCTTGTGGATGCGCTCCCAGGGCCACTTGAAGTGGAACCCGGGCTGAATGACGCGCACCTGCGGGTAGCGGTAGCGATCGCGCTCCTCGGGGCGGAGGTACTCGGTGAAGGGGTCCTCCGTGGTGGCCGAGAGCGGGAGACGCTCGGCGCGGCCAAAGATCGTCTTGACCGCGCGCTCGTTCTGATCCACCGTGTAGAAGCCGAAGAGGAGGTAGCGGACGACGAACCAGCCAAGCAAGCCAGCGAAGATGCCCAGGATAATTGCGGACATTGGCGCTGTGGCTCCTTTCAGAGGGGTGAAAACGGCCGACAGGTTCTTGTCGCAATGATAGAACGACAGACTTACCAAATTGTTGCAGTCAAGTTCTTCTTTGAGGGCTTCGCCCTCCAGACGCTCCATGGCGTGGCCCCTGGCTACTTCGGGCGCCACGGGGCTGCACCACACCAGCGGGGGATCGGAAAGCGTTTACCCGGGAGGGCGAAGCCCTCCCAGACCCTCCCCCTCCTGGTGATGCTGGCGCCGTGGTGGAGGGTTTCGCCTTCCCATTGTCACCGCAGGGGCATGGTCAGGGTAAAGGTGCTGCCCTTGCCCGGGCCGGCGCTCTCGGCCGTCAGTTCGCCACCCATGGCCCAGGCCAGGTGCCGCGCGATGGTCAGCCCGATGCCGCTGCCGCCGCTGGCGCGCGAACGCGAGCGGTCAACGCGGTAGAAACGCTCGAAGATGTAGGGCAGTTCTTCGGGGGGGATGCCGATGCCCGTGTCGATCACCTCGGCGCGGGCCATGGCGCCAGCAACGCCCAGGCGCACGGTGATGCAGCCGCCTTCGGGGGTGTAGCGAATGGCGTTGCCCACCAGGTTCAGCAGGATCTGCGCCAGGCGATCGGGATCGGCGCGGACGATCAGCGAGGGGGTTTCGGGAAGCACCGTCAGTTCGAGGCAGTTGGTAATCGTCTGCGGGCGCAACTGGTTGACCACGCGCCGGGCCAGTTCCACCAGGTCCACCTCGGCCAGATGCAGGCTCACCTGGCCGGCCTCGACGTGGGAGAGGGTCTGCAGGTCGTCAATCAGCCGGCGCATGCGGCGCACCTCGTGTTGCATGTCGCCGAAGACGGAAGGTTCGGGGGCGAAGACGCCGTCAATCAGCCCCTCCAGGTAGCCTTCGATGCCGGTGAGGGGCGTGCGCAGTTCGTGGGCGACATTGCCGATCAGCGCCACGCGCTGTTGCTCCACCCGTTCCAGGCTTTCGGCCATCTGGTTGAAGCTGGTGGCGACAATCGCCAGTTCGTCGCTGGCGGGCACGGCCACACGCTCGTCGTAGCGGCCCTCGGCGATGCGCTGGCTGCTGCGGGCAATCTCATTCAACGGGCGGAGGATCTGCCGCAGGAGCAGCACGCTGGTCGTCAGGCCCACCACGGCAGCGGCGGCCCCGGCGGCCAGGAGGGCCTGGCCGGTGGCCTTGCGGAAGCTGGCGAGCAGAGCCGCTTCGACCGCGGCACGCTCAGCCATCGGGACGCCCTCGAGCCGGGCGCGCAGATCGGCGGCAAAGATCCCGCTTCCCAGGCGATCGGCGGCAATGGCCAGCACCACCACGCCCACCACCACCACCAGCATCTGGGCGGCGATGAGTTGCCAGCGCAGTTGTGAGAGGGCCTTCATAGCCGCTCGTCCACGAAGCGGTAGCCGACGCCGCGCACGGTGACGATCAGCGTCGCGCCGGTGGCGGCCTCCAGCTTGCGCCGCACCTGGCCGACATACACATCAACCACCCGGTCGGTGCCGTAGAAATCGGCGCCCCAGACCAGATCGATCAACTGCTCGCGGCTGAGGGCGCGGTTGGGGTGGCGGGCGAGGGCCAGGAGCACATCGAACTCGGTGGGGCTCAACTCGAGCGTCTGGCCGTCGGCCTGGGCCTCGCGGGCGTCGGGGTCGATCGTCAGATGGCGGAAGCGCAGGCGATTGTCGCGGGACGGCGCGCCGCGGCGCCGCCGCAGGATGGCCTCGACGCGGGCCACCAGTTCACGAGGACTGAAGGGCTTGGTCAGGTAATCATCGGCGCCGATACGCAGGCCGGCCACGCGGTCGGCCTCTTCGCTTCGCGCCGTGAGCATCAGAATAAAGACATCCGAACGCTCGCGGAGGCGCGCGGCAACCTCCATGCCGTCCATCCCCGGCAGGTTCAGATCGAGGAGGACCAGATCCGGCGGATCGGCCTCGGCCAGCCGCAGCGCATCGGCGCCATTGTCCACGCAGACCACGCGAAAACCGGCCTGCTCCAGGTAGGCCCTGGCAATCGTCCGGATACTGGCCTCGTCATCAACGACCAGGATCGCGCCCGTGTTACTCATGGGCGTATTATATACTCATCTGGCGCGGGGCGCCGGGCGCGCGACAGCGGCCCGCCCGCAGCGCCCCCCACGCGCCGTGGCGCGGCTGGATGGCCGTAACGGTCGCCGCTGCTCGCGGCGCGGCGCCCACAGGCGGCACGTGATTATTTCGACGTTGTTCGTGTACCCTCACAGGGTTTTCAGAGGGGCTAAACCCCTCCGCCGAGACAACGTGGTGTTGCCCCTGCCGGGGGGAGGGTTGAGACGGACTACCCGCGCTTCATCGGCAGGCCGGCGCGGGCCCAGGCCACCATGCCCCCGGTGAGGTTGGTCACGTCACTGAAGCCCTGGCGGGCCAGTTGCTCGGCGGCAACACCGCTGCGGTTGCCGGAGCGGCAGATACAGATGATCGGGGTATCCCGGGGCAGTTCGTTGAGACGCAGCGAGAGCATGGGTAACGGCAGCAGGTGCGCGCCGACAATGTGTCCGTCGTGGGCGTACTCAGCCGCCGAGCGCACATCAAGCAAGAAGAGGCGCTCGCCGGCATCAAGACGGCGTTTTAGCTCCGGCACAGTGATCGTCGCAATGGAACTGGCGGCGGCGCGACCACCGAAAAGACTGCGCAGCATAATTGAAAACCCCTCACAATTGTTTGCGTTGGATGGCACAAGTTTCAACGTTCCGTCAGGTATGGTAGCGCGCCAACGTAAGGCGCACGCGAGCGTTTCGTAAGGGTTTGGTAAGAGCCTGGAGAGGCGGTGAAGGGAGCTTTCCGCGTGGTAGCGGGCTTGCTTCTCCACCAACCACTCAGGCGGCTATACTCCGGTCAGTTGCCCGGCGGGCCGGGGCGCGGGGAGACCAGGTTTCCCCGGCCCCCTCCAACCCGCCGTGTTCACCGCAGGAGTTTCGTCTGTAGGGAGCAGCCATGCAGCAACACATCATCGTCATCGGCGCAGGCTTCGGCGGTCTCAGCGCGGCCATTCGCCTCGCCGCCCGCGGTCATCGCGTCGAGATCTTCGAGAAAGCCAATCAGCCAGGAGGAAAAGCCTACGTCATCGAGCGCAACGGCTATCGTTTCGACGCCGGCCCCACGGTTATCACGGCGCCGTTTATGTTCGACGACCTGTGGCGCGTCGCCGGGCGCCGCCGCGAGGACTACTTCGAACTCCGGCCCTGCCAGCCCTACTACCGCCTCTTCAACAAAGACGGCAAACACTTTGACTACTCGGGCGACGAGGAGGCCATCGCGCAGGAGATCGCCCGTTTCAACCCCGCCGACGTCGAGGGCTACCGCCGCTTTATGGCCAGCACCCGGCCGATCTTCGAGAAGGGCTTTCTAGAACTGGCCGACAAGCCCTTCCTGAACATCGGCGACATGCTCCGCGTGGCCCCCGACCTGATGCGCCTCCAGTCCTACCTGAGCACCTACCGCTACGTGTCGCGCTTCATCAGCGATGATTTTCTGCGCCGCTGCTTCTCGTTCCACCCGCTGTTCATCGGCGGCAACCCCTTCGACGCTTCATCAATCTACGCGATGGTGCACTACCTGGAGCGGAAGTGGGGCATCCACTACGCCGTGGGCGGCACGGGGGCGATTGTGCAGGCGATGGCCCGGCTCTTTACCGAACTGGGCGGCACACTGCACCTGAACAGCCCGGTGCGCGAGATCGTCATCGAGGGGCGGCGCGTGATCGGCGTGCGCCTCGCCGACGGCATTGTGCGCCGCGCCGACGCCGTGGTCTCCAATGCCGACGTGGCCTACACCTACAGCAACCTGGTCTCGCCCCGACACCGGCGCCATTTCACCGACCGGCGCCTGCGGCGCAAGAAGTACAGCATGTCGCTGGTGGTGATCTACATCGGCACGCGCCGTCGCTACGACGATGGCTCGCTGCTGCGCCACAACATCATCTTCGGCGAGCGTTACCAGGGCCTGCTGGAGGATATTTTCCACCACAAGCGGCTGGCCGATGACTTCTCGCTCTATGTGCACATTCCGTCGCTCAACGACCCCTCGTTCGCTCCGGAAGGCGGCGAGTCATTCTACGTGCTCTCGCCGGTGCCGCACCTGGGCGCGGGCATCGACTGGTCGGTCGCGGCGCGGCCCTACCGCGACGCTATCGTGCGCTTCCTTGAAGAACGCTACATGCCCGGCCTGAGCAAGAACATCGTGGTCGAGACGATGGTTGACCCGCGCCACTTCGCCCGCCAGCAGAACGCCTTCCTCGGCTCGGCCTTCTCGTTCGAGCCGATCCTGACCCAGTCGGCCTGGTTCCGGCCCCACAACCGCTCGGAGGAGTTCGAGAACCTCTACTTCGTGGGCGCGGGCACTCACCCCGGCGCGGGTATCCCCGGGGTGCTCTCGTCGGCGATCATCGCCGAGCAGTTGATTGGCGCGGCTTAGCTCTACGTTGTCACTTTGCCCCTGGCGGGGGGCCGCAGGCCCCCGAAGATCTTCCCTTCCTGGTGCGGCGCGGCGATGTCGCGCCG
>JAOACN010000476.1 GCA_026417815.1 Chloroflexaceae bacterium
CGCCTACAGCCTGCTCAAGTATGAAGGCGGCGTGCATCGGGTGCAGCGCGTGCCCGCCACCGAGGCCCGCGGACGCATCCACACCTCTACCGCCACCGTCGCCGTGCTGCCCGAGGTCGAGGAGACCACCGTCGAGATCCGGCCCGAAGATCTGCGGGTGGACGTGTTTCGCTCCGGCGGGCACGGCGGGCAGGGCGTCAATACGACCGACTCGGCCGTGCGCCTGGTGTACCGGCCCGGCACACCCGAGGAGATTGTCGTCACCTGTCAGGACGGGCGCTCGCAGATTAAGAACAAAGAGAAGGCCATGACCGTGCTGCGGGCCCGGCTCTACGCCCGCGAGCAGGAGAAGAAGGATCGCGAACTGGGGACCTCGCGCCTGGCCCAGGTGGGCACCGGCGAGCGCGCCGAGAAGATCCGCACCTACAACTTCCCCCAGGATCGCGTCACCGACCACCGCATTGGCCAGAACTTCTCCAATCTTCCCGCCATTCTCGATGGCGATCTGACCAGGATCATTGATGCCCTGATCGTTCACGACAATGCCGAACGGCTCAAGGCTTCGGGCATCGCGTGAGGTGCGGAGCGTGCTTCCTCCCCAGCTCGAGCAGTTCATCCGGCGCATGCCCAAGGTCGAACTCCACCTGCACCTCGAAGGCGCCGTCACCCCCCGGACGTTGCTCGACCTCGCCCGGCGCAACGGGCTGGATCTCGGCGCCCGTAGCGAGGCCGAGGTGGCCGCGTTGTTCCAGTACCGCGATTTTGGCGAGTTTCTCACCGTGTTCATGGACCTGGCCCGCGCCATTGTGCATGGCGAGGATTTCGAGCGCCTGGCCTACGAACTGGGCCTTGACCTGAGCGAGCAGCAGGTGCGCTACGCCGAGGTGATGATCTCGCCCATGCAGCATATCAACCGCGGTGTGGATCTGCGCGAGGCGATCGAGGGGGCAATGGCCGGCTTCGCGCGCGCGGAGAGTGAAGCCGGCGTCCGGGTGCGGCTGGTGCTCGACTACGGGCGCGGCTACGGCACCGAGCCGGCCTGGGGTGTGCTCGAGGTGGCCCGCGCCATGCAGCCGCGGGGCGTGGTGGGCTGGTCCATCGGCGGGAACGAGATCGGCCATCCCCCGGAACCCTTCGCCCCCCTCTTCGCCGCCGCCCGCGCCGCCGGTCTGGGGGTCATGGCCCACGCCGGCGAGGTGGTCGGCCCGGCCAGTGTATGGGGGGCGATCAATACCCTGGGCATTACGCGCCTGGGTCACGGCATTCGCGCGGTGGACGATCCGGACCTCGTCGTCGCCCTCCGCGAACGGGGCGTGGTGCTCGACATCTGCCCCACCAGTAACCTGCTCACCGGCGCGGTGCCCTCCTGGGAGGCTCATCCTCTGCCGCGCCTCCGCGCTGCCGGCGTGCCGCTGACCATCAACTCCGATGACCCGACCTTCTTCCACACCACCCTGACCGAGGAGTACCGTCGCGCCGCCATCCACTTCGGCTTCACCGCCGACGACCTCTGCGCCGCGGTGCTCACGGCCGCCACTGCCAGCTTCCTGCCGCCGGAAGGTCGGGAGGCCCTGCGCCGCTCCCTCGCCTCCGAACTGGACGCCCTGCGGGCCGAACTGGCCGTTTGACAAGCCGCGTTCAGCGACGTATAATCCTGTCTCTTATACACATCT
>JAOACN010000511.1 GCA_026417815.1 Chloroflexaceae bacterium
CCCGCCGCAGCACCGCCCAGTTCCCCGGCCAGCGTTGCCCCAGGAACCACAGCCCCATTCCCAGGGCGATCATCGCCCCCGAGGGCTTCTGGAGCATCATCAGTCCCGTCAGGAGCCCTGAGAGAACCAGCCAGCGCCACGTCCCTCGCGCTGCCAGCGGCGCATCCTGGCCCCCGTGCCCGCGTAGAGGGGTTGAAGTTGTTGCAGAGAAGTCCGCCTCCGCAGACCCCACGCCCGCCGAAGGCGCCTGGCTGCGGTACAGAGCGTACACCGCCCCCATGCTGAATACGACAAAGGCCAGATCGCTGGTGGCATAAATCGTCAGGCGGAAAAACAGATAGTTGGTCAGCACAAAAACCGCTGCTACCAGCCCGACGCGCCGGTCCCAGAACCAAGTCCCGATATGATAGACCAGGATCAGCAAGATGGCGTCGAACAGCAGATTGGGGATCTTTGCCGCCCAACTGCTCGGCCCGAAGCTGAGGAAGAAGGGCGCGATCCAGAGCGGTTGCAGCAGCGGCCAGGTCTCCTGCGGGCGCGTCAGGCCATCATACAGCCGGTAAAACTGTGTAACATAGTCTACGACCCAGCCCCGCCCGGCCACCAGGTTACGGGCCACCACGGCGTTATCGGAGTAATCCGCGTGGCCCACATACGCCATCCGGCTCACCACCAGCGCGGCGTAGCCGATCCAGATCGTCCCGAACAGGCTCAACAGCAGCAGCGCCCCCCGGCGCGAGCCGATGGCCGCCACCAGGCGATCGGCAAGACGCGGCAGACCCTCGCGCCCAAGCACGATGCCCAGCAGCAGCAAGCCGCTTCCCAGCAGGGCGTACAGCAGCGAGTCGGGAAAGATCTGCCAGAAGAGCGGGCGCCCGAAGGCGCCCATCCAGGCGAACAACTGGGCCAGGGTATGGACGAGCAGCGCCAGGGCCGCGACGACCAGTCCATAGCCCAGGGCGCGCCCGTAGGTGTAGCGGCGCACCAGCGCGCGGGCATGGGCCAGGATTGGTCCCTGCCAGGCAACCAGCAACACGGCCGTCAGCACGACAAGCGCCACGCTTAACGCCGCGCCCATCCAGATCCGCGCGTAGGCCAGCCCCACCCCGGCCAGACCGGTTCCCAGAATGGTCAGCGTGTAGATCGCCGCGGGCGTGACCAGCAGGCGCATCAGGATCAGGTAGAGCAACCCGCCACCCAGGGTCAGCAAGGCGACGGCGCGCCAGGCCGGCGGGTACACCGCCGTCAGGTGATCGGCGGCGCGCACCTGCACCTCGGCCAACCGTACCCCCTTGGGGCGCGGATCGGTGCCAAACCGCACCGTATCGGTAAAGGTGTGCGAACTCGCTAGCGTCACCGTGAGGTCGCTGCCCCGTCGCGCCGTAGCTGGCACCCGGAAACGATAGGTCTCCCAGGCCGGCGTCGGCTCGAAGCGGCCGATCACCGTCCCATCGGCGCTCACGGTGACCACCGGCTGCGCCACCTCTGCGCCAATAACATCGGCGGGCCAGCCCTGCACGGTAAGGGCAAGCTCCAGATCGGCGCCCGCGCCAATGTTCGGCAGCGTGATCCGGGCGTACTGGCGCGTCCAGCGGCTACGCAGCGTCGGCGAGTCCGGGGTCAGATCGTCGGCGAAGAACTCGCCCCGCGCCGAGGCGCCCGCGTCGAGGCCCGAGGTAGCATTGAGGAACAGACGATCGCCGATCCAGCCGATCTGCACCCGGCCCGCGGGGGGCGCCTGGTAGGCCATTGCTCCCACCGCAATGCTCAGCATCAACACCAGTGCCAGCGTCAGGCCCCATCCTCCCAGCCAGCGCGCGAAGGGGGTTGGCGCGGCCCTTCCGGGCAATGCCTCCGGTTGTAGATCGGCGAGACCCATTCGTACAGCCTCAATCCTCGCGCCGGGGACCCGGGCGCATCTGAGGCATTATACAGCCAATCACCCGTGTCGCTGATGAGTCAGATGTGACAGAAGGATGGCGCAACCCTCCCAGGTTATGGCGTCCGCGCCATGGAGTGGCGTAGAGACGGCCCGCCGGGCCGTCTCCGCCCCGCCGGGCCGTCTCCACCCCGCCACCGGGCGGGGTGGCCGCCAGGTCGCCAACCGTACAGGGTGTGGGGTGTGGGCATCGCGATGCCGGCAAAGACGGCCCGGCGGGCCGTCGCCGCCCCGCGTCACACCCCCAGGGTTGTGGCCACAATCCTTTCTCCTCACGCCCAACCGGGGTTGGAGCCGCGGATGTCCCACCGCGGTCGGCAAGCGGTCAGGTTGGAGAAGCATCGCCCCCCTGGAACCGTTCACCGAGAAACTGCAAAAATGTATGCGCCACCGGTCCGAGCGGGCGCCCGGCGTGCCAGAGCAGGCGAAGCGTGCGCCGCAGCGGGCGCCCGTGGATGGGGATGGCCCGCAGCAGACCCAGCTCCACCTCGGCTCGCACCGTGTACAGCGGCAGAATGGTCAGGCTCGCGCTCAACATCACCATGCGCTTCATCGATTCAAGATTATCCAGCTCGGCTACCACCCGCGGCGTGAGCGCGTGCTCGCGCAGGGTCTGGTCGAGCCAGATGCGGGTCTGGCTGCCCGCCTGTCGTGTCACCATCGGTTGACCGGCCAGTTCCTCCAGGGCGATCGCCGCGCGGTCCCACCAGGGATGTTGCCGCCCCAGGACGACGTACTGGTCGAACTCCTGGAGCTCCCGCGCGCGCAGATCGAAGAGCGTCTCGCCATCAAGCTCGCCTTCGATCACCGCCAGGTCCATCTGACCGCCGCGCAGTTCGCTGGTGATCACCGGGGTCGTGGCTGTCTGGGCGATCACGGTGAGGTTGGGGTAGCGTTCCCCGAAGGCCTGCACCCATTCCGGGAGCAGGTAGGCGCTCACCCCGGGCGTCGCGCCGATCGTAAGGCGGCCCTCGCGCAACCCGCGCACGTTCGTCACCGCCAGTTCAGCCTCGGCCACCAGGCGAAAGATCGCCTCGCTATAGTCGTAGAGCCGCCGCCCCGCGGGCGTGAGCCGCACCCCCCGCCGCCCCCGCTCGAAGAGCGGCGTCCCCAGCCCATCCTCCAGCGCCTTGATGTGCTGGCTCACCCCCGACTGGGTCATGCGCAACTGCGCCGCCGCCTGGCTCAGGCTCCCCGCCTCGGCCACCCGGGCGAAGATCTCCAGCTTGTACAGATCCAGAGTGAACATCGTTGTTCCACAACGGACAAAACGGCAGGCCCGGGGCGGCGCTCACCTTACAGGTTCTCCAGCCTCCTCGCATCCCATCCCGATCCGGGGCATCGGGAAGCCCGGATCGCTCCTCTCTCACGGGCGGGCGATGCATGACCCACAACACGCATCCGGCGATTGACATCGCGCCAGCACGGGCTGAAGCCGGCCGTCGGTGCGGACGGCGGCATTCACCTGCACGGACGCCCGGCGACCCGCCTCCCGTGCGCGATGGATGGTTGGCGGGTTCGTCGTTGCACTGGATTGATGCACGCGCCCGTGCGGGGGTTGCATGATGGCGGGACGACTATGGAACCGCTCATAGCGGTCCCATGGTACCACGATCATCCTGTCCGCGGGAGCGGGGCGCCGCGTTGGTGGCCGGCGCGGCGATCTCCGCCTCGCGCCCGACGAAGCCGGCCACGGCGGTGCGGAGCTGGTGCACGGCTTGGCGGGGCGACATTGACCTGCCGCCAGGGGCGTAGATGCCGCCGGGCGCGATGGAGGGCGTGTGGATGTCACGGCCCGCCACGTCGCCGATGGTCACATCGCCGGTCTGTGCGCCAGCGAAGCTAATCAACGCCTGCCGCTGCGTATCGCGCAGCGCCCGCAGCTCGGCGAGCGCCTGGTCGAGCTGCGCCTCGCCGCGGTCGGCGCGGGCCTCGACGGCGGCGATCACCCGGTCGGCTTCCTGAATAATCGCGGGGGCGAGGGCGTCGCCGGCGATGCCGAGGCGCGCCACGTCGGTCTGGAGCCGCCGCGGCGCCTCGTACTGCGCCAGGATCACGTCGCTCTACGCGCCGACCTCCTCCTGGAGCGCCGCGAGGCTCTGGGGCGCCGCGTCGATGGCCTGGAGCAGCGCCCCCGGGGTCGCGGCGATGGCCGGGTCGTCTGCGGCGCGCTGCGCCAGCTCGGCGGCGCGCCGCTCGCGCTCGGCGGGATCGGCCAGGGCGTCCTGCGCGGCTCTGGCCGCCTGGTCGGCCACCCAGCCCGAGAGCGCATTGGCCCCCAGGCTGGCCAGCCAGTCCTGGACCGCGTTGATCGACAGGGGGCCGGCGGCAACGGCGGTGATCAGCACCCCGCCGCCCATCACCGCGTGCC
>JAOACN010000525.1 GCA_026417815.1 Chloroflexaceae bacterium
CGGCGCCTCCTCGCGTCACATGCGCCATCCGGGGCATTGGGACGCCCAACTTCCCCCTCTCCACCTACGGTGGAGAGGGGGGCAGGGGGGTGAGGATCGGAAGCGCATTGGAATGCCGAAAACCCCTTCTCGCCCGAAAAACCCTACACCTGAGAGGAGAGGGAAGCCTGGGCGCCCTCTCCCCTTTTCCGCAGGGCTGCCTTGCCTCCCGCAACGACCCTACCGCGCTGGCGCGCCGCCCCCGAAGTCGTCGAAGATCGCCCCCGGCGCGTCAATGAACCAGAGACCGATCTCCCCGCCTTCGTCGTCGAAGGCCGTGCCCGCACTGGCCTGACCGATCAGCACACAGTTGACGTACACGCGCACCGTTCCGTCGGAGAGGGCGCGCGCCCCGAGCTGGTCCCCATCGCGCAGGGTGATCGGGTACGTGCCGATGGTTGTCCAGCTCCGGGTGCTTCGGTTGTAGGTTTCAACCACCACTGCCCGCGCCGTGGCGTCGTAGGAGACCGAAATCGCCCCGTTGCGCCAGTTTCCGTTGCGGACCTTCAGCAGCAGGCCCTGGTGCCGCGCCGTGGCGTTGAGCCGCGTGAGTTTGACGTAGGCTTCCTGGGTGCTGCCGAAACGCTCGCGCCAGTAGATCGGCCCGCCGCCGAAGACCTCCGCCTGATTGGCGCGGATGGAGTAGCCGCCCAGCCCTTCGTTGCCCGCCCAGTTGGCGCCCAGCCGGCCGTCGCGCCGGTCGAAGGTGTCGAGCAGGGGCGTGCGCGGATAGTCGCTCACGTTGAAGGCGATGGTCCGCGGCGCTTCGCTAACCTCAGGCGCGAACAGGTCGGTCGAGAAGAACTCCACGACGTAGGCGCCGGGCGCGGTGAAGACCACCGGGGCGGTGTAGGTTTGCAGCGGCCCGCCATTCACCCGGTACTGCGTGCGCAGCACGGGTTCGTCGGTAGTCAGCGTCAGCGTAGCGCTCGGGTCGAACACGGTGGCGTTGCAGCACACGCGGGTCGCCCCCGACAGGCTCGCCGTGGTCACCGGCGGCACGGGCGCGCCAGTGAGGGTAATGCTGCCACGCACGGCGGGGAAGACGCCATCGCTGAGGGTGGCCGTCACCGTCGCCGCACCGTTGAAGTTGGGGGCCGGGGTGAAGACCAGGTTCGCCAGGGTGGCGTTGATCGCCGCCAGTGAGCCGCTGGCCGAGGTGGTGTTGAGCGTGCCCGCGCTGGCCGGGCCGAGGGTCAGGTTCAGCGTGAAGCTATCGCCCGCGTCGGGGTCAACGCCACGCAAGTCAACCAGCGGCACGGCGGATGTGTCCTCGACGAAGCCCTGCGGTACGTTCAGCGGGACCACCGGAACCGTCGTGACAGTCACGGTGCCGTCGCCCTCGTTGGCCGTCAGGGCGTAGAGTTGCCCGCCCCGTTCGACCAGTTTCACCCCCTCTGGGGCCGCGCCGGTGCGCACCAGGCTGAAGGCGCGGGGCGCAGCGGGGTCGCTGATGTCCACGAAGGCCACCGCGTTGGCGCGCTCAAGGCCCACTGCGGCAATCACTCGCCCGGCGAACGTGGCCACGTCGAGCATCTCCGGCTCGCTGCCCCCGTTTGGGCTGCGACTATCGGGGTAGACGCCGAAGCTGGCCGCCAGGTCGTCGAGTTGCGCCCCGGCGTCGGCCACAAGCGCCCCGGTTGCGGCGTTGAAGATGCTCAGGGTGCGACCGCCGCGGGGGTTGGGGCGGGGGTCGCCCTCGTCGGGCCTCACCA
>JAOACN010000537.1 GCA_026417815.1 Chloroflexaceae bacterium
GCTTCAGTGGTCACATCCAGGCTGGTCGTCGGCTCATCGAGAATGAGCAGGGCCGGATCGCCGTGCAGCGCCATGGCAATCAGCGCGCGCTGCTGCATACCGCCGCTCAACTCGTGGGGGTAGCCCCGCGCGACCCGCTCAGGATCGGCCAGGCGGACCTGGCGGAGCAGATCCAGGGCCCGACGGCGCGCCTCGGCAGACGTGAGCGACCCGCCGGCGCCCTGGAGGATGGCCTCGGCCACCTGGTCTCCAACGCGCAGCGAAGGGTTGAGCGCCGCCAGGGGGTTCTGCGGCACGAGGCGCACATCGCGCGCCCATACGGCCCGCAGGGCGCCCGGCGACAGCGTGGCCAGATCCACGCCGCGGAGCCGCACCGTGCCCGCGCGGATCGCCCCACCGGCGCCGAGAAAGCGCAACGTCGCCAGCGCCAGGGTGCTCTTGCCGCTGCCACTCTCCCCGACCACCCCCAGGCGCTCGCCGGGGGCCACCCGCAGGGTCACGTCGCGCACCGCGTCCCGCCACCCCTCCGCGCCCCGGTAACCCACGGTCAGATTGTCAATCTCCAGGATGGACACACCTTGCACCGTTTCCACAGGGTCAGCCCACGCCCGTAGGGCCGAAGCGTTGGCTGCGCCAATGCTTCGGCCCTACTCACCCTCCGCCAGGCTGCAACGCCCGCCGCAGCCCATCGGCGAGCAGATTAACGCCGACGACCAGCAGGGCGATGGCCCCGGCGGGGAAGTACAGCGACCAGGGGGCCAGGGCCACATCGTTACGCGCCTCCAGCACCATCAGGCCCCAATCGGGAGCCGGCGGCTGCACCCCCACTCCCAGGAAACCCAGCGACGCCACCAGAAAAATGGCGTAAGAGAAGCGCAGCGCCGCCTCCACGGTCAGGGCCGGCAATACCGAGGGCAGAATCTCGCGTCCCAGGATGTAGCCCAGCGTCTCGCCGCGCATGCGCGCCGCCTCGATGAACCCGCGCGGCTTGACCGCCAGCACCACGCTCCGCACCACCCGCGCCACGATGGGCGTATACACCAGCACGATCACCAGCAGCACGCTCTGGCGCGAGGGGCCGACCGTGCCCAGCAGCATCAGCGCCAGCAGCAGCGCGGGAACGGCCAGCAAGCCGTCGAAGGAACGGAAGGTCACCTCCTCGATCCAGCCGCCGCGGTAGGCTGTCACCAGCCCGACCCCCGTGCCCAGCGCCACCGCCACCAGTGTGCCGGCGCCCGCCAGGGCGAAAATATCCCGCGTGCCCAGCACCACCCGGCTGAAGACATCGCGGCCCAGCCGGTCGGTGCCGAAGAAGTGCTCGCGCGACGGGGGCAACCAGCGCGCGCCGGGAAGCTGGTCGGTGGCGCGGTAGGGAGCGATCAGCGGGCCAAAGAGGGCCAGCGCCGCAAAGAGCAACACGATCGTCGCCCCGAGCGCCGACGTCGGGCGCCCCCAGATTGCCCGCAGCGCCCCACGCCATGCGCCGGGCGCGCCGCCGGTCACTACCCCGTCGCCGATGCCGCGTTCAACCGTGTCAAGGGCCATGGTTGTTTGTGGAGGTGTGGAGGTGTGGAGCTGTAGAGCTGTAGAGCTGTAATTTCACCTCCACACCTTCACACCTCCACACCTCCACACC
>JAOACN010000546.1 GCA_026417815.1 Chloroflexaceae bacterium
GGTGTGGAGGTGTGGAGGTGGAAAACAACTTTCCTGTTCTATAGCTCTACAGTTCCACAGATCATGGGGACGGCGAGCAACCGTCAAGCTGCAACGCTCGACACCCGGCAACGAAACGGTAATGCCTCCCGCATATAATCAGACTGACCTCGGCGGTTAGCGCATCCTTTACCTCCGCTTTACCACCGGATCACCCTGTTGTGTCACAATGAGCGCAGCGCCGGGCAGCGTTTCCGGCATATTTGGTGTTCCTAGATATAGGGGCTTCCTGCGATATAACTCCAGGAAGCCCCTAGATGTTGAGGTGTTATCCACATCTCATCCACAAAATGTGGATAAGTGATTGGAGGATTGACTAGATGTAGTGAGGTGGGGTCCTGAGTGGGAGGGCCTGGGAGGGCTCTGCTCTCCCAGACCCTCCTGTTCGGTGACTTGCTGGATGCACCACTTACACCCGTTCCAGCAAATCGTGCAACACGGGGGCCGCCTCGGCCAGCGCCGGCGGCAGGCGATCGCCGCGGAGAATGGCCTGACCGAGGGGCGAACGTTTCAATTCCAGCAATTCGCGCTCAAGCTCATTGCTCATCGAGACGTCGCGGAGGATCCTGCCGTCGCGGAAGGTGATCACCCGCTGGGCCGCGGCGGCCACCTCGGTGTTGTGGGTCACGATCACCAGGGTCACACCCTGCTCGCGGTTGAGGCGCGTCAGCAGGGCCACGATGTCGGCGGTGCTCTTGCTGTCGAGGTTGCCCGTGGGCTCATCGGCGAGCAGAATGGAGGGCGAATTGGCAAGAGCGCGCGCAATCGCCACCCGCTGGCGCTCGCCCCCCGAAAGCTGGTTCGGCAGATGGTCCTGGCGCTCGGCCAGGCCCACCATCGCCAGCAACTCCATGGCCCGGGCGCGGCGCTGCCCCGGGCGCAGCGGCAGTTCGTACATGGGCACCTCGACGTTCTCCCGCGCCGTCAGGGTCGGCAAGAGGTTGTGGCTCTGGAAAATGAAGCCGATGGTGCGGCTGCGAAAACGGTCCAGGTTGCGCACCTTTGACAGTGGCGTCCCGTTGACGATCACCTCGCCCGAGGTGGGCCGGTCGAGCGCCCCGATCAGGTTCAGCAGGGTTGACTTGCCTGAGCCGGAGGGCCCTACGATCGCCAGCACCTCGCCGCGCCGGATCTGCAGATCCACGCCATCGAGGGCCTTCACCGGCACCTTTTCCCCGTACACGCGGGTCAGCGCCCGGGTCTCCAGGATCACCTCGCTGGTTTCGGGTCGCGGCGCTTCCACCGCGATGACTGACTCAGCCATAGCACGCACCTGCTCCTGATGTGAAGAGTGGTGAAACCAGGTTTCCCCACGCCCCCGCCACGGGCGCCGAAAGGGCGCCTCCCCTACTCATAATGCAACGCCTCGACCGGGCGCAGGCGCACCGCCCGCAGCGCCGGCAGCAGGCCGCCCGCCAGCCCCAATCCCAGGGCCATCGCCAGAATGCGCCCGACGTCGGCCGGAGCATAGGCAGCGTTAAGCATCGCACCGAAATTGGGCTCAAAGCGCACCAGTTGATTGATGCCGATGCCGATCAGCACTCCCGCCGCGGCGCTCAACAGGCTGAGGGCGAAGGACTCGACGAGGATCATGCGCAACACCCGCCCCGCGCGCCAGCCAACCGCCCGCAGCACCCCGATCTCCTGGGTGCGTTCGTACACGCTCATCAGCATCACGTTCATGATCACGATCCCGCCCACCAGCATCATCAGCGCCATCAGGGCGCCGAAGATGGCGTCCATCGTGGCAAAGTCCTGCATCCGTTGCGTCAGATCGGCGGTCCGGGCCACCATGAGCTGCGGGTACCGCTCTTCGAGCATTCTGGCGATCTCGGCGGCCCGCTCGGGATGGTGCAGGGTGATCCCCAGGAAAGAGACCTGCCGCGGCTTGGCGAAGAGCCGCTGCGCGTCCTTGAGCGGCACGACCGACCCGGCGTCTTCGTAGGCCAGACCGGTCTCGAAGATGCCGACGATGGTGAACGACTGCCCCGAGACGCGCAGTTGATCGCCAACGCCCTTCTCCAGGCTATTGGCCGCCATGCGTCCGAGGATCATCTCGCCGGGGCGCTGGATGGTGCGGCCTTCGCTGACCCGGTAGTGGGCCAGGTAGTTCTCCCGTGGATCAACGCCGTAGACCAGAAAGAACGGCAACCCCGGCACGGCGCTGGTGCCGAAGATCAGCCGCGAGACGCTCTTGACCTCGGGATGGGCGCGCAGTTGCTCGGCAACGCGCTCGTCAATCGCCGAGAACATCGCGTCTGAGGCCCCGGCCTGCTCGGCGAGGAGATCGGCCTGCCCGGCGGCCAGCAACTGGGTGATTGCCCGTCGCGCGCCCTCGCTGATGCCGGCAAGGGCCACGATCAGCCCCACTCCGACGCCCAGACCGATCATGGTCATCGTGGTGCGCGTGGGGCGCCGCAGCAGGTTGCGCAGGGCCGGGCCGCGCATCACCGGGGCGAGCATGCGCGTCATCGGTCCCCAGCGCACCGGCGCGCCGCTCTCGGCGCGCATGGCCTCCACCGGCGCCAGGCGCGCCGCTCGCCACGCCGGGTAGCCGCCGCCGACCAGGCCGAGCACACTGGCGATCACCAGAGCCTGGATGTAGCCAATCGGTTCCACTGTGCCGCTGAGGAACCCGCCCAGGGCCGCCGAACGCGACAGCAGGGCAATCGTCGCCGCGCTCAGCAGCAGCCCTGCGCCCCCGCCCACCAGGGACAGCAGCAACGCCTCGCCAAGAATGAGCCGCATCACCCGCCGCCGCCGCCAGCCCATCGCCCGCAGCACCCCGATCTCGCGGGTGCGCTCAAAGACGCTCATGAGCTGGGCGTTCATCATGCCCAGGCCGCCGACCAGAATGGCGAACAGCCCGATCACCCAGCCCATGGCGCGGTAGATGTCCAGCAGTTCGTCCTGCGCGGTCGCCTCACCCGAGGCGGTGACCGCCAGCGTGGGCCAGCGGCCCTCAATCGCCCGCCGCACCTCCTCCCGGTCGCGCGGATCACGCAACTTGAGCTTGAAGAAGCTCACCTGGCGGCGCTTGTCGAAGGCCCGCTGCGCGTCGGCCAGGTGGATCACCGCCCCGTTGTCCTCGAAGCTCGACCCCGTCTCGTAGATGCCAACCACGTGGTAACTGATGTCGTTGATGCGGAACTTGTCGCCAACGCGCTTTTTCAGGCTCTCGGCGCTCTTGCGGCCCAGCATCACCTCGCGTTTGGCGCTGATGGGCCGCCCGGCGATGATCTGGTAGCGGCGCATCCCGAAGCTGCGCGGGTCCTCGCCGCTCACCAGGAAGTAGGGCGACTCGGGCAGTTGCAGGATGCCCACCACCGCGCCGCTGACCTCGGCCACCCCGCGCATAGCGGCGATCTCCACGCCTACCTCTTCGTCAATCGCCCCGACGATGATCATCACCGCGTCCTTCTGGCTCACCAGCAGGTCAGCGTCGGCGCCGCTGCCCACCGCGCCGAACCCACTGGCCATGCCCTCGCCAAAGGCCGAGAGCACCACCACCGCCGCAACACCCACGGCGACCCCGAGGATGGTCAGGGCGGTACGCACCTTCCGGCGCAACAGGTTCTTGAAGCTGAGCATAATTACCTCAGGCAGGAGCGTGGAGAAACCAGGTTCCCCACACCCCTCCAACCCAGCGCAACGGGAGGGTTCCTGGGAAGGAAAAGCCCTCTCGGACCCTGACGCAGCAGGTGTCCCGGCCAGGCTCTCAATCACCCTCGATCGTCACCGTGGCGGTCATGTTCCAGCGGAGGCGCTCGTCCCACTGCTGCGGCTCAACGGTGACCGTGTAGATCACGTCGCCCTGGTAGGTCCGGCCCAGGGCCTGCATCTTCGTCACCGTGCCGGGCAGGGTGAGATCGGGCAGGGCGTCGAAGGTGAGCGTCACGCGATCGCCGACCCGCACGTTCACCACGTCAAGCTCGGTCAGATCGCTGGTCTCAACGCGCCAGCCGCTGAAATCGGCCAGCACGACGGCCGGCTCGCCCGGCGCGGGTTGTTCGCCGATCTTCAGGTTAATCTGCACCACCGTGCCGGCAAAGGGCGCGGTGAGGGTCGCGCGTTGGAGGGTCAGTTCGGCCTGGCGTAGCGCGGCCTGAGCGGCGCGGACGCGGGCCTCGGCAGCGGCGAGTTCGGGGGTGCGCGGCGGGGTGGTGAGTTGCTCCAGGGCGGCGCGGGCCTGGGCCACGGCAGCTTCGGCCGCCTCTACTTCGCCAGCGCGTCCCTCGCCGGTGAGGCGCGCCAGGGCCGCCTCCGCGGCGCTGACGCGGGCGCGCGCGGCCGCGATCTGGTCGGCGTCCGCTCCCGCCAGCACCTGCTCCAGGCGCGCCGCGGCCTCGCGCACCTGGGCCTCGGCGGCGGCGAGGCCGCTGCGCTCGGCCTCGCGGGCGCGCTCCAGGTCCACCTGCGCCTGGGCCAGCGCGGCCTCGCCGTTCTCGACGGCGCGGCGGGCCGCGGCCTCGGCGTCACGGCGCGCCTGGGGCAACTCGCCAGGCAGCTTCTCCAGCTCAATGTTCTCCCAGTAGATGCGCGAATAGGCGTCCTGGGCGTCACGCAGGGCATTGGCGGCCTCGCTCAGGCGCGTCTCGGCGGCAAGTTTGGCGGCCGACAGCGTGGCGCGCTGGGCCTCCAGGTTGGCCCGGGCCTGCGCCAGGGCCGCGCGGGCCTGTTCGACCTCGGTGCCCCGCGCGCCGGCGAGCAGCCGCGCCAGCAGGGCCCGCGCCTGGGTCAGTTCATCGCGCGCGGCCTTGACATCGGCGGACGTTACCCGCCCGCGTGTCTGCCGGGCGAGGGCCTCGGCCTGGGCAAGCTGCGCCTCGGCCGCGGCAACCGCCTCCGGGTCAGCCGGCTCGCGCAGCAGGTCGTACTGGGCACGGGCCTCATCGAGCGCCGCGCGCGCCCGGTCCACCGCCACTTCAAACTCGGCGCTGTCGAGCCGCACCAGGGGCGCGCCGGCGGCTACCGTCTGCCCTTCTTCCACCAGGATCGCCTCGACCACGCCAGAGGTGAGAAAGCGCAACTCGGCGCTGCGTATGGGCACGATCCGGCCGTCGGCCACAACCCGCGGGGCCACGATCTCGACCGTGGTCTCCACAGTTGGGGTCGGCGCAAACGCCCCTGGCACGGCACAGCCGGTTAACAGCAACAGCGCCGTGCCGGCCAGGCATCCAAACCGAACGACGGGTGGCTTCATCGCGCACCTCCACGGCTTCCAGAACTTACGGTATGGTTTCGCTGCGCGGCCTGCCGCGTACCAGTCTGGGGGAGGCGCAGAGGGCTGCGCCCTCCGCAATCCGCTGGTTCCGCCCACGGCGACGGGCACGTCTGCGTTTCGACCACGCGCACCCGCCGCGGGCGGAAGGGGAGTCGCGAGGAGGCTTCGCCTCCCCCGCTCCCTGCAATTGTCTTACCCAGAACCTCACAGGACTGGTAAACCCGTAAGGTCTGAGTTTATCATACTCCACAACCTCCTGCCGGCTGTCATTCTTTGTGAGGATTCCATCTCCTTCCCCACAACCAGGAAACGTCGCTCCCGAGATGGGGCGACACACGGGGCAACCGAACGGTAAGAGATATCCACAGTGACTTAACATTTCTTCTCGCTGAAACTTCCGGCGGGCTGTAGGATGAGCAAAGAGCTATCGAAGTGGACGAGCGAGCATTTAGGCAAGGCAGGACGCATCGCCGCCTTCGCGCCGGGCGGTGCGCTCCGCCAGAAAGGAGCGAGACCATGCAGGTCCGCGATCGGATGAGCGCCCACCCGGTTACCATTGAACCAGAGTCGAGCGCCTTGTCTGCGCTGGGCATCATGCAGTACCACCGATTGCGCCATCTTCCTGTCACCGATGCCAATGGCCGGCTGGTAGGCATCCTCGCCGAGCGTGATCTCCTGCTGGCAGCCTCACGCTACCTCCACGCAGGCATGGAGGTCTCTGAGGTGATGTCGCGTGATGTGTTTAAGGTGAAACCTGAGACGCCAATTGAGGAAGCGGCGTTGTTGATGGCCAATCATAGCATCGGCAGCCTGCCGGTGGTTGATGATGACGGGTTGATTGTCGGCATCATCACCGAGAGCGATATGTTCCGCGCCCTGGCCGAGGTGGTCTCAGCCGGGCGAACGGTTGAGCAACGCTAACGCCTGAGACGGGGAACGGTACAGAAGTCTGAACCTGTCAGGTGCGGCAACCGACGCGCCAGCGACCAGGCGCTTACGGTAATGGCCGCACCTGACAGATTCTTGCGGAGGACGGCGAGATGCGCCAGGGCGCGTCTCGCCGTGTTATAATGCACGACGAAACGTCTGTGCGAGGAGTTGATGGACGAGACCGAGCGCCTGCTCAGCCCCAAACGCATGGGTGACGACCCCCAGGCCGAGAAGAGCCTGCGCCCGCGCAGCCTGGCCGAGTTCATCGGCCAGGAGAAGGTGGTGGAACAACTGCGTATTGCCATTACCGCGGCAAAGGCCCGCAGCGAACCCCTCGACCATACGCTCTTCTACGGCCCGCCTGGCCTGGGGAAGACTTCGCTGGCCAATGTGATCGCCAACGAGATGGGGGTGGCCATCAAGGTCACCAGCGGCCCGGCCATCGAACGCGCCGGCGATCTGGCCGCCATCCTCACCAACCTGCAGAAGAACGATATCCTCTTCATTGATGAGGTCCATCGCCTCAACCGCGCCGTGGAAGAGGTGCTCTACCCGGCGATGGAAGATTTCGCCCTCGATCTCATCGTGGGCAAAGGGCCCGGCGCGCGCAATCTGCGGCTGAAGTTGCCCCGCTTTACCGTCATCGGCGCGACCACCCGCCTGGCCCTGCTCACCTCCCCCCTCCGCGACCGCTTCGTGGCCCCCCACCGGATGGAGTTCTACTCCGATGAAGCCATGCGCGAGATTGTGACCCGCTCGGCGCGCATCCTCGGCGTGCCGATCAGCCCCGAGGCCGCCCACGAACTGGGGCGGCGCGCCCGTGGCACGCCGCGCATCGCCAACCGCCTCCTGCGGCGCGTGCGTGACTATGCCCAGGTGGTGGCCGAGGGGGTGATTGATCTGCCGGTGGCCCGCGCCGCTCTGAGCCAGCTCGAGGTGGATGAGCTCGGCCTCGATGAGAACGATCGCCGCCTGCTGCGGGCGATCATTGACCTGTTCAACGGCGGCCCCGTCGGGCTTTCGACCCTCGCCGCGGCCCTGGCAGAAGAAGTGGACGCCATCGAAGACGTCTACGAACCCTTCCTGCTGCAACTGGGCTTCCTGCAACGCACCCCTCGCGGGCGCATCGCCACGCGCCGGGCCTACGCCCACCTCGGCGCACCCTACGTCGAGCGCCAGCCCCCTCCCGACCCCGATGAGACGATCCAGGGA
>JAOACN010000551.1 GCA_026417815.1 Chloroflexaceae bacterium
GGTGTGGAGGTGTGGAGGTGAGGGCCGCACCGTCAAGCACAGTTGAAACATGCCTAAGTAGGGGAACCGCGTTCCCCCGCGCTGCCTCTGCTGAAGATCCGCCGCGCCAGATCACGTTCCGTCGCCCCGATGCCGCCTACGGTCCATAATGCAACACCATAGGCCAGTGGCGCCAGTAGCGCCGCGCCGAGGCTGCCCGGCCATCCGGGAACGATGGCCCCGGGATGCTCAGGGAGCAGCGCGATCACGCTCACCATAACCGCGCCCATCGCCAGCGCCGCAACCAGCGGACGCCAGGCCAGCGCCAGCAGGGGTGGGGCCAGTGCTTCGCTCCGCAGCAGCGGGAGGAACACCAGGTATAGCACCACCTCCGAAAGGATGGTGATCGCCGCGGCGGCGTAGAGGCCCCAGACCGGCTCACCAAGCACATACGTGGCGAGGGGCATGGCTATTAGATTGGCCAGGAGATTAAAGGTCGCCCCGATCACAAAGGCCCGCGTAATCGCCGCCTGCCGGTTCACGGCGATGAGCACGTACTGGATCAATCCGTTTACAAAGGATAACGGCAGGAACCAGGCCAGAATGGCCAGCACCGCTACCGAAGGCTGATAATCGGGGAACTGCCGTCGCGTAAAGAGTTGGATCAGGTCGTGGGACAGCACCGACAGGCCCATTGCCAGAGGAAAGGCCAGCAGCAGCAACACCTGGAGCGTGCGATTCTGCGCCGCGGCCAGGCTGGCCCGATCGCCGCCTGCCCGTCGCGACAGCAGCGGAAACACGGCGAAGGTTACTGCAGGCGGGATGATCATGGCGATGTTGAGGAGTGTGTACGGCGTATTGTACTGCCCCACGAGCCGCTCGGCGGACGGGCCGCCAAAGGCGCGCACGATAAAGACGTCGAAACGGAAGAAGACCGCGCTGAGCAGATTGTTGAGCATCAGGGGAAGGGCCGTGAGCGCCAGCCGGCGCATGCTCGCCGCGTCCCATTCGATGCTTGGCGGGAAGAAATCGTGTCGCTGCAACGCCGCGAAGATCAGCGCGGTGACGGTGGTTACCGCAACCGCGGCCCACGCCAGCCCAGGAATGCCCAGGCCCAGGATCATCACCCCCAGGCGGGCCAGGAAGTTGAGCGTGGCAGTAACCACCTCCATGAGCGCCGGCACCTCCATGCGCTCGCGGGCGTTGTACAGCGCGGTCACCGCCCCTGAGAAGGCGCTCGGGATCAACGTCAGCAGCAAGATGAAAATCGTCTGCTGGCCGGCTACCGAGATCGGTTGCCCAAGCAACGTATAGCCGCCAACCACCAGCAGAGCGAGTGGCAGCGCGACGAGGCCGATCAGCAACAGGCGCAGGGTCAGGGTCAGGCCAAAGAGTCGCCGCGCCGCAGCGGGATCGCGGGCAACCTCCCGGGTGAGCAGCACCCCCAGGCCAAACTCGGTGAAGATGGTCAAATACTGGCCCACCAGCAGGATGGCGAACAGGTAGTCGCCGAAGGTGGCCACGTCAAAGCTCCCGACCAGAATAAAGAAGATCACCATATCCAGCGCCTTGACCACCATGCGCATGGCAAAGGTGACGGCGCTGTTTTTGAAGACCCGGCGAGCGGTGTTCTCGGGGTCCTCACGGTAGAAGCGGCGCCAGGCCCACAACCCGACGCCGGTAAGCGCCAGGAGGCCGAGCAACCCGCAAGTTAGCCAGAGGAGCCTCACGTTGCTGTTCCGTCGGGTAGGGGCGCGGGGACAGCGGGTTTCCCCGGGTGAGCACAACGATCCTGGAAGGGCCGCGCCCGCCCGGTTCCTACCGGCTCGCGGCGAGAGACGTAGCGGTCTCGATCCACGCCATCGAGCCGGTGCTAATCAGACTCACCGCGCCATCGTTTTTCGGGTGGTAGAGCCGGGGAGCGTAGCGCCGCCGGTCGGCGTAACTCAGCAGGGCGGGCGCTGGCGCTTCGTAGGCCTCGCTGAACACGATGGCCCGCGGTCGTAAGGCGACAATTGCCGCAGTGTCGGGGGGCCGCTGCCACGGGTACACCAGGAGGTCGAGCGGCGCCAATGCCCCTGCGACGCGCTGAACCGCGGCGTCGCCTTCGGGGCCGCCGGTATGCACGAGCGCCCGTGTGCGACCGTAGTGCAGGAGCAGAACAGCGCCGCCTTGCTTACCGGGGTTGGCCGCCAGAACCTCCAACGTCGCGCCGTCGAGATCGAGGCGCTGCCCGGCCCGGAGGGGGACCACCCGGGCGCCCATCGTCCGCGTGAGGCGCCGCCATTGCCCGGCAAGGCCGTGATCCCCCAGGTCGGGTGGCGCCAGGGCCAGCGCCGTTTGGTAACGGGACAGCGCGGCCACCTGGCCAGGCAGGCGCTGCCCATCGCCGCGTGTGAGGATCACCGCCTGCAAATCGCGCTGCCAGTATGGCATCGAGCGACCAAGCAGCAGCGCCAGCAACCCCGGGTCACGACCACCATCAATCAACACATGCCGACCCGCAGGCGTGCGGATAAGCAGCGCGTCGCCCGGCACGGGCAAGACGGTCAACCACAGACGCCCGTCGGGACGCTGGAACCAGGCCACGCCCCCCAGGGCCAGCAGCGCGGCAACACCGATCAGCAGCGCGGTCCGGAACGATCTGCCCCTGTTCATCGCGACTCCTCCGGTCAGAGGGTTCTACATCTGTACCGTGGGACGCCGCAAGGAGATGCGGGGCAGGCGCGCCGCGCGGCGGGAGGGTCAGGTCCTCTGGCTCCTGGTCATGCCAGGGCGATGACCTCGATCTCGATCCGCGCATCACGCGGCAGCCGTGCAACCTGCACCGTGGAGCGCGCAGGCGGATCGTGCGGAAAGAACTCGGCGTAGGCCGCATTCATGGCCTGGAAGTCGTTCAGGTCGGCCATGAACACCGTCACCTTGACCACCTTGCCCAGGGTGCTGCCAGCAGCAGCAAGCACCGTTTCGATGTTGCGGAAGATCTGGCGCGTCATCGCGGCAATATCGCCAGCGATCAGTTCTCCCGTAGCGGGATCGATCGGCAATTGTCCGGAGAGGAAAATCAGGTTTCCGGCTGCGATGGCTTGAGAATAGGGGCCGATGGCGGCTGGCGCGCGCTCGGTACTGATCACGGTCCGGTGCACGTATCACCTCCTCGTGCGAATTGGCGGCGGCATTATAGCACAGCGTCGCCCTTACCTGGTGGCGACGAGGAAGGCGATGAGCAGCAGCAGTTGCCAGAGCACGGGAAGCAAGCCGCCGAGCGCCGCCTGGCTCCCACGCCATTCGTAGAGCGTCTCGCACAGCCCGGCAGTAAGCCAGTAGGCCCAGACGATGGCGCCGACCCATGCCAGCACCGGCAACACCGGCGCGCCGACAACGAGCAGCAGCAGAGCGCCCAGCAACGGCAGGACGCGGGGCGTCTGGCTGCGGGGGTACAGCGCCAGGGCGCGATAGTCCTCTTCGCCGCCGCCGGTGCGCTCGTCAAGCAGAATGGTGGCGAGGGCCACCAGGGGCCACTCCAGCATCCCGAATACCCACAGCCCGAGGACCCCCAGCGCCAATCCCGGAGTTGGCGCCCGGTCGCCCAGCAGGCCGTGCATCAGCAGCAACAGGGCGGGTAACAGTGTCAGGAGGGCCATGGTGCGGGCGGCGGGCCACAACCAGGCGGCTGCGAGCCGTTTCGTCGTCGCGTCGGCGCGGGCTTCAGCGACCAGCGCATCAAGGGCGGAACGGCGGCCCAGGGCCAGCCAGAGCAGCCACGAGCGGGACTCCTGTTGCAGGATGGGTGTGCCGCCAGCCTGCTCGAGACGCACGAGGCGCTGCAGCATGTCACTCACGAGGGGCCGGAACAGACCGATGGCCGACGTAATCAGCGTCCCTGGCGCCAGGGTCCCATCGTAGAGCAAACTACTCAGACGGCTGCCCGGCCCGCCCCGAACCTGGAGCAGCAGCACCGAACTCTGTTCCGACACCTCCGTCGCTTTGAAGGCCAGCACGCGACTCCAGGGGATGAGCCGCCAGCGGCGACGGAGACGGTTCTGGACCAGCAGTCCCTCTTCGCGCGATTCAAGATCGGGCAGGAGACCGAGCAGCCACAGGATCAGGGGGATGGCGATGAGCAGCATGAGATGGGCGGCCACCAGCACCCACCAGGGCGCCGGAAGATCGGGGCGCCCCTCAACGCCAAACAGCGGAACGGCGCGGGTTCGGTAGGCGTTGAACAGTTCAACATAGCCCGGGTCGCCGTAGGTCCAGCGAAAGGGGGGGATGTTCCGCACCGCGGGCAGCATCAGGGCCAGGAAACGCACCCAGTAGCCCAGATAGCTCCAGACGGCGCCGGCGGCAAACAGTATGACGATCGTAGTGAGGGTGGCCGTTACGCGGAAGGGATAGACCGCCCGCACCGGAGCGCCTGGCGCGGGCACCTGCTCGCCCGGGGTCGTTTCCGTGCGGCTGAAGAAGGCTCCGGGACCCAGAATCAGTTGAAAGAAGGGCGATCGGGCCTCTTCCTGAAGGCGCACCTCCTGAACCCCCTCGGTCGCGCGGGCCACGCGACGGTTCTCATCGAGGATGGTCTTTATCAGGGAATCGAATTCGTTGATGGTCGAGGTAATATAAAACCCCGGTCGCCAGCCGAAGCGGTAAAAGAAGCTGTAGAGTCGGTGCCAGGCGGTCAGATCGCGGGGACTGGTTTCGACGAGGACGACAAAACGTTCGCCTGCCAGGTCACTGGTGACCTTGAGCGCAGCCAGGTTCTCCCAGGGGACGGGCAACCAGGCGCCGGCGAACTCCACCAGCATGCCCTGCTGAGCGGTGCGTACCGCTGGAAAGGCATTGCGGAGCATCAAGGCCACGAACAGGGCCAGCGCCGCCCAGAGCAGAGGGGTAAGCAGCAGGGGCGCCAGCTCCCAGATGCTCGTCACCGGGAGGCTGGAGCCGCCGGTGATCCAGATTACCACCGGGCGCAACCACGGCACGGTAGCGAGCCAGGCATCGTCCCGGCCGTACAGGCCCCACAGGCCCCGGAGGAGCGTCGCGCCGAGATTGATCATCGCCAGCACGACCAGAAACGCCGAGAGCCAGGCAATCGCGGCGGTGATCAGACGCGGATAGCGATAGTAGCGTTCTTCGATACGCACCGTAGCTCTCAGGCCAGCAGATCAGGACCCGGTTCGGCAAGCTGTAACTGGCGCACACGCAACTCGGCGGCGTCGAGCAGGCGCTGGCACTCGGCCGCGAGCCGCACCCCCTGCTCGTAGAGTTGCAGGGTCTCTTCCAGCGGGAGTTCCCCCCCTTCGAGCCGCGCAACGACCTCCTGGAGGCGCGTGTAGAGGGTCTCGTAGGTTTCCATCGGGGTTTGAACGTTCATAATCGCTCCATATTTCTGCCGGAGGCGAAGGTCTGGGAGCGCAAGGCCCGCCAGCGGGGCGCGGGGGCCGAGCCTCCCCTACCGGGAGAAATCTGGTTGTACCATTAGCCTGCCTTATCTACCGTAGCGTGCAACTCACCATCGCGCAGGCTTATCGTCAGGGGTGTCGCTGGAGGGGCCTGCAGCGGATTGGTAAGCACCTGGCGGGTATCGGTACGGCGCACCACGGCGTAGCCACGGGCCAGCGTGGCGTGGGGACTGAGGATCTGGAGCCGCCCAGCGAGACCGGCGAGCGCGACGCTACGCAACTGAACGGCGGCGCTCACGGTGCGTTCCAGCCGCCGAAGCAGATCGTCCACCTGTTGGCGTTCGCGATCCAGACGCCGCAGGGGAGCGTGGCGCTCGACAAGGCGGGCGGCTTCGGCCACCCGGTCGCGGCGCAGGGTCAGCGCAGCGCTCACGGCCGCATCGAGGCGCGCGCGGGCGCCGGCTATCTCGGCGACCAGTTCTGGCAGGTCGGGCACGACCAGTTCGGCAGCAGCGGAAGGGGTCGGCGCTCGCCGATCGGCCACCAGGTCAACAATGGTGGTATCGGTCTCGTGTCCGACGCCGGTAATGACCGGCACCGGACTGGCGAATACGGCGCGCGCCACCCCCTCGTCGTTAAAGGACCACAGATCCTCGAGCGAACCACCGCCCCGCGCCACGATAATCACATCTACCCCGGCCTGAAACAGGCTGGTGAGGGCCGCGACGATGCTCTCCGGCGCCCGTTCGCCCTGGACCAGACAGGGGGCCACCACCACTTCGACCAGTGGACAGCGCCGGCCCAGTACGGTGAGCATAT
>JAOACN010000556.1 GCA_026417815.1 Chloroflexaceae bacterium
TGATGCCCGAGATGGACGGCCTGGAGGCCTGCACCAGGGTGCGTGAGTTCTCACAGGTGCCCATCCTCATGCTCACGGCCATGACGCAGAGCTCAGATGTGATCACCGGGCTGGATCGGGGCGCCGACGATTACCTGACCAAGCCCTTTAATATGGAAGAACTCTCGGCGCGGATCCGCGCCCTGCTGCGCCGGGTGCCGCCCGCTAACCGGCCCCTCAGCGCGGGCGCAGGGCAGGTCAGCATTGACCAACAGAAGCGCGAGGTGTGGGTGCGCGGCGAACTGGTGGATCTGACGCCGATCGAGTACAAGTTGCTGATTGTGCTCGCCGAGAAGGTGGGCGAGGTCGTTGCGCACGACACGTTGTTGCGGGCCGTGTGGGGCCAGGAGTATACCAGGGACAACAACGATTACCTCAAGGTCTACATCTGGCACCTGCGGCGCAAGATCGAAGAGGATCCCCGCAACCCCAGGATATTGACCACCGAATGGGGGGTTGGCTACCGGCTCCTGCCGTAGTTGACAGTCATGGTGCTGCGTGCTATACTCATGGCCGCAGTGCGGGCGTAGCTCAGTTGGTAGAGCGCTACCCTCCCAAGGTTGAGGTCGCGAGTTCGAGTCTCGTCGCCCGCTCCAGTTCAGTCCCTATGCCTCAGAGCCGTTGCGCCGCAGCCGTTGCAGCGCAACGGCTCTGTTGTTACCGGACCATCCGGCAGCCGCAGGAACGCGGTTGCACAATCCGCGAACACACGGCCATGTGCGGTCAGGTTCCTCACTCTCCCCCGCCTCGCTCCGCTCGGCGCCCCCTCCCTCTTCACCTGCGGTGAAGAGGGAGGAGACCGGGAGGAGGATGAGGACCACCAGTGCGGCTGCGCCGCGTAACAGTGAGATCTTGGGGCGAAAGATGCTTCGCCCCAAGATCCAGGGGTAAGCCAATGCATACCAGGCATCGCGACGCGCAGGGTAATCCGAAGTACACCAACCGCCTGATCCACGCCGCCAGTCCTTACCTGTTGCAACACGCGCATAATCCCGTGGACTGGTACGAATGGGGCGAGGAGGCCCTCGAGCGCGCCCGGCGCGAGGATAAGCCCATCCTGGTGAGCATCGGCTACGCCGCGTGCCACTGGTGCCACGTCATGGCCCACGAGAGCTTTGATGACGAGGCGACCGCCGCGATCCAGAACGCGCTGTTCGTCAATATCAAGGTTGACCGCGAGGAGCGGCCCGATCTCGACAGCCTGTACATGGCCGCGGTGCAGGCAATGACCGGCCAGGGCGGCTGGCCGCTGAATGTCTTTTGCCTGCCGGACGGCACGCCCTTCTTCGGCGGCACCTACTTTCCGCCTGATGAGAAGGCCGCCCGCTACCGCGCCTCCAGTTGGAAACAGGTGCTCCAGCGGGTGGCCGAGGTCTACCGCACTCGCCGCGACGAACTGGCGGCCTCGGGCGCGGATCTGGTGAACCACATCAGGCGCCTTGCCAGCATCGGCGCCGCCGAGGGCGCCGCCCTGCCCGAGGGCGGTGCGCTGCTGCACGGCGCCGTGGCCGCGCTCAGCCGCCAGTTTGACCCGCAGGCGGGCGGGTTCGGCGGCGCGCCAAAGTTTCCCCAGGCGAACGTGCTCGAGGCCCTGCTGCGCGCCCACCTGCGCGGTGCGCCCGCGGCCCTGCCGATGCTCGAGTTGACGCTGCACAAGATGGCGCGGGGCGGGATCTACGATCACCTCGGCGGCGGTTTTCACCGCTACAGCGTTGACGCCCGCTGGCTCGTGCCGCACTTCGAGAAGATGCTCTACGACAACGCCTTGCTCGCCCGCGTCTACCTGGAGGCCCATCAGGTGACCGGGCGGCCCCTGTACCGCCAGATCGCCGTTGAAACGCTGGCGTACATGGCGCGCGATCTGCGTCATCCTGAAGGCGGCTTCTACAGCAGCGAGGACGCCGACAGTCTGCCCTTCCCCGGCGCGCCACACGCTGAGGAGGGGGCGTTCTATGTCTGGACGCCCGACGAGGTGCGCGAGCATCTGGGCGAAGACGCGGCGCTGTTCTGCCACCTGTACGACATCAGCCGCGCGGGGAACTTCGAGGGCCGCAACATTCTCAACCTGCCCCGGGAGCCAGCCGAAGTGGCCCGGGTGACCGGGGCGCCGCTCGAGCGGCTGGAGCAGGTGGCGCAAGAGGGTCGGCAACGGCTCTTCGCCGCGCGGGCGCGGCGCCCACGTCCCTTCCGGGATGAAAAGATTATCACCAGTTGGAACGGCATGGCCCTGCGGGCCTTTGCCGAGGCTGCCATTCCTCTCGGTTCCGACGAGTATCTGGAGATCGCCAGGGCGTGCGCCGATTTTCTGTTGACCCGCCTGCGTCGCAACGATGGGCGCCTCCTGCGCTCGTGGAAGGATGGCCGCGGCGGTCCGCCGGCTTTCCTGGAAGATTACGCCCTGCTGATTGACGGCCTGCTGGCCCTGCACGCCGCCGACGGCGACCCGCGCTGGCTCGCCGAGAGCTTCGCGCTCGCCGAGGACATGGTCAGTCTGTTCTGGGATGACGCCATTGACGGCTTCTACGACACGGCGCGCGACCACGAGGCCCTGGTGGTGCGACCGCGGGACGTGGGCGACAACGCCACGCCATCCGGCAACTCGGTGGCCGCAGAGGTGCTGCTGCGGCTTGCCGCCCTGCAAGGGCGCGACGACTATCGCCAGCGGGCCGAGGCGCTGATCGCCGGGCAGGCAGGGATGCTGGCCCGCTTCCCCGCTGGCTTCGGGCGGCTGCTCTGCGCCGCTGACCTGGCCAGTGTGCCGGTCAAAGAAGTCGTGATTGCCGGCGCGCCCCACGCCGAGGATACGCGGGCGCTGCTGGACGTGGCGCTGGGAGCATACCGTCCCCACATCGTGGTGGCGCGCATCCGTCCGGGTGACAGCGCCACCGCGGCACTGACGCCGCTGCTGGCCGAGCGTGAGGCTCTCGGTGGCATGGCAACCGCCTACGTCTGCGCGGGCTTCGTCTGCCAGCTCCCGGTTCAAACGCCCGAGGCCCTCGCGGAGCAGTTGCGCTGATGACTGGTCCGCCGCCCTTCCTCCTTGCAACGGAAGGGGCGCGGGGAGGCTGCGCCTCTGTGCAACCGCTTCCGCCCGCGGCGGGGGCGCGCCCCGGCGAAACCATGCCACGTCTGCCGCCGCGGGCGGCGCCAGCGGAGGAATGCGCCCTCCGCACCTCCCCAAACGGGTACGCAACGGGCCGCGCAGCGCAACCCCGTCTGAAATTCGCAATCGCCCTGCGGCGCATCCGATGCACTTCCTGCACATCAATCAGTTGTACAACCGGGCCTCGGGCGCCTCGCGCTACTTCATCGAGATCGGCGAGCGTCTGGCGCGCGAAGGACACCGGGTGACCGTGCTCAGCACCGACGCGCTGGACCTGGAGCACTTCTGGGCCGCCGGTAAAGCCACGGTCACCGAACGCGAAGCCGAGCATAACGGAGTGCGGGTGCTGCGCTTCCCGGTGCGACGCCTGCCCGGACCGCCGCTGGTCTACCCGGTGATGCGCCGGCTGATGGTGGAGATCGGGCGGCTTGGGCGCCTCACGGCGCCGTTGCTGCGGCGCATGGCCATGCTGACCCCCCGGCTGCCGGACATGGAACGCTACCTGGCCAGCGCCCCCGAACTGGCCGACGTGGCCCTGGTGCATACCACCAACATCACCCTGGACTTCGCGATCGTGCCAGTGGCGCGCTGGGCGCGGCAGCGGGGCATTCCCCACCTCTGCACGCCCTTCGTGCACCTTGGCGAGCCGGACAACCGGCAGATCGTGCGCTACTACAGCATGCCCCACCATCTGGCGCTGCTGCGGGCGAGCGACGGCGTGGCGACCATGACGGACCTGGAGCGGGATTTCCTGGTACGGCAGGGCGTTGCGGCGGAGCGGATGCGCGTGGTAGGAGCAGGGGTCGATCCTGAGGAGGTGGCCGGGGGCGACGGAGCGCGGTTCCGGGCGGCCCAGGCGATCCACGGGCCAATGGTGCTGAGCCTGGGCGCGGCGGCCTTCGACAAGGGCACGCTCCACGTGCTGGAGGCGCTGCGCCGGCTGTGGGCCGCCGGTCAGGACGTCACCTGGGTGCAGTGTGGCCCGCTGTTGAGCCACTTCGAGGACCACTACCGCCGCCTGCCCGCCGCCGAGCGCGCCCGCACGCGGGTGCTAGGGTACGTGAGCGACGAGGTACGGCGGGACGCCCTGGCGGCGGCCGACGTCTACGCGCAACCCTCGCGCACCGACAGCTTCGGGATCGCCTATCTGGAAGCGTGGTGCTACCAGGTTCCCGTGATCGGCGCGCGGGCGGGTGGCGTGCCGGCGGTGATTGACGACGGCGTCAACGGGCTGCTGGTACCCTTTGGAGACGTCGCCGCCCTTGCCGCCGCGATCTCCCGGTTGATCCACGACCGGGACGCGGCGCGAGCGTTGGGCGCCGCGGGTCGCGCCAAAGTATTGCGCATGTACACCTGGGACGCCGCCTACGCGCGCGCGCGCAGGTTCTACTTTGATCTTGTGGGTCAGAGGCCGGATGAGCACTGATACCATACAACTTGCAGGAGCAATAACGCTTCCCTCATCTTAGGCGTCACCTTTTTCAGACTCTTGTCATCAACACGTGGTACCGTTGCTTACGCAAAGGGGGATGATTTGTGGCAGTGAACACCGCGTCGGGGCCGGCACGCAACGACATTGCACTACCATCCCAGTTTCCCCTTTGCCGCGTGCCGGAGGTGAGCACTGCCACAGATCCCTTACGCAGCCTGACAGGGCGGGCGCATTGCCCGCCCTGATGTGTTAAGAGAGCGTTACCGTTTCGCTCTTGAATCACTGCCCCCAGCGTAGTACAATTCCCAGGAAGAAGCGTTTCATCTTCGCGCTGTTTCGCCGGCCAGGTCCGCTCAGCACTGACCAGCCGGCACATGCGGCGCATCGCAACACGGCGCCGTGTTGCGATGCGGCAGGAAGTGGCAAGCGATGGAGCTAAACCGCGCCAACACTTCAATCCGCGCGATCTGGTGACAGTCATCAAAGCCCTCGGCCTTCATGCGCCCGAGGGCTTTGGCGTTCTGAGCGAACGACACGGGCGCAGTCGCGCCCCCGTACCGAACCGATGGAGGACCACGATGGAACTGACCGTCAAGAGCCGCAATGGTAAGATCACCGAGCGCCAACGCCAGCACATCGACGAGAAACTGAGCAAGCTCGCGCGCTATATGGACGGGATCACCAGCGCCACCGTCGAGGTCCACACAGAAATGCAACGCAACGCCGGTGAGATGCACCGGGTACAGGTTACCCTGGTGGGTGAGCACGGGGTCTACCTCCGCGCCGAGGAGCAGGCGCCTGACCTGTACACCGCGGTTGACGCGGTGCAGGAAGTGCTCCAGCGGCAGATCACACGCTACAAGGAGAAGTACTGGCGGCGTGGCCGGCCACGCCGGCCCGTCGAGCCAGTGGTCGTGACCGAACCGCAGGTGGCCGTCGCCGAACCTGAAGCGCCTGTCAGCGAGGAGCCGCCGGCGCCGGCGGTGATTCGCACCAAGCAGTTCAAGCTCCGCCCGATGTTTACCGAGGACGCCATCGAGCAGATGGAACTGCTCGGCCACAACTTCTTCGTCTTCCAGGACGCTGAAACCTTGCGCATCTGTGTGCTGTACCGTCGCCGCGACGGAGCCTACGGGTTGATTGTTCCCGAGACGGCGTAGTGGGAACAATGGGGAAACTAGCTTTCCCCATGCCCCGGCCCGATGGAAGGATGTGGGAGGGCGTTGCCCTCCCACATCCATTCCTGGCGAGGCTCGGAGGGGCGACGTTCCCGCCCGCAGGGCTGAGGCAACATCTCCGGGGCAAGGTCCGGAATCCAGGTTTGTCGCCGGCGCCGACGGCTACGCCGCCCAAACCAGCGACAAACGATCTCGTTGGGTACGTCTTCACACCTCTCCTGGGAGCGAGGGCATCTTGCCCTCGAAATCCGGACGAGGGCGGGATGCCCTCGCTCCCACGTCTGCGGGGTTACCCCGGCTCTGAACACATACCTCGTTAGGCGGCGCAGCCGCGCCGAACCTTACCGCGGGAGGAAGACGAGGCCCTCCTTGATTTGCACGTTGAAGCCGCAAGCGGTACCTGCGTGTTGCTGTAAGAAGGACAGGGCAGAATAGGACCATCGGGGCATAGGCGTTAGCGTGATCGGGGTGGTATGATGCCATCGGCACATTTTAACTCGATCTTCACCAGAGCCTATGCAGCACCCAACCGCTCGAACCCTCATCGCTGCCGCGGTCGTTCTTACCCTTCTGGTAAGTCGCTTCCTGACCTCTGGCACCCTCGCTCAGTCGGAATCCCCCGTTTACGTCGAGTCGTCCACGCAGGTCGAACTGGCAACGCCGCAATTCGCCATCCAGGTGGAACCCGCGGCTGTGTCGCAGACATTTCTCCCCCTCGTTCGAGCAACAGGCGGTTCTCAGCCGCCGGGTAATTCAGGCGTCGCCAGCCAGGTGCTGGCGCTGCTGAATGCCGAACGCGCCCGCGCCGGATGCCAGCCGCTGAGTCTTGAGCCGCGGCTCATGCAGGCGGCGCAGCAACACAGCGAGGATATGGCGGTGAACAACTTCGTCGGCCACCTCGGCAGCAATGGCTCGACCCTGGTCCAGCGGGCCAACGCCGTGGGCTACACCTGGTCGGCCCTTGCCGAAAATGTCGCCGCCGGCTACGCCACGCCGGAGGCGGTGATGGCGGGCTGGATGCGTAGCGACGGCCATCGTCAGAACATCCTGAACTGCCGGTACGTCCACGTTGGCATCGGCTACGTGTACCAGTCCGACGATGCGCCCCTGGCTGGTATGCAGTACCCGTATTACCACTACTGGACGCAGTTCTTCGGCGCGCCGCGGTAGTGTCGTTGAAGAGTGTACGTGTTCACACCTGGGGCAACAAGTGGAGCCTGGGAGCGAGGGCGTCCCGCCCTCGTCAGGGTTCGAGGGCAAGATGCCCTCACTCCCAGGAGACGTGTGAACACGTACTGAAGAGTTTTGCGGGAGGGCGTTGTCCTCCCACGCCCTCCCGTGAACGCCCCCGCCTACATCGCCCCAACAAAGACAAAGGCAAACAACATCACAAAGCAAACGGTCAGGGCCACAACCGCGAGGTGGACATAGCCGAAGATCAGGCCAGCCAGCGCCAGGCCCTGCCCCGAGAGGCGCCCACCCGATTCGCGGATCTCCTTGCGCGCAAGGTGGCCGCAGATAACGGCCACCAGGGCGCCGATCAGTGGCAACGCGAGCCAGGCTAGAACACCGGCGACCAGACTGATGATCGCCATATTGCTGTTTGGCACGACCGGAGGGGCGTACATGCCCGGCTGGCTCTGATAAGCGCCGGGTGGCGCCGGGACCGACGGCGGGATGGGCGGCTGGCCGATCGGCGCGTTCAACGGCTGCACGTCGGGCGACGCCACATCGGCGCCCAGCCGGATGCCGCAGTTGTCGCAGAACCGTTGCCCCTGGGTCACTGCGGCGCTACAGTTCGGACAGAGCATGCTTCTCCTCCCCATGTGGCACCCTATGAGCCTATCCAAATAACCAGGTTATCCGATCCCTTTTCTGGGGGGCTACGTCC
>JAOACN010000558.1 GCA_026417815.1 Chloroflexaceae bacterium
GGTGTGGAGGTGTGGAGGTGAAAGCAGCCACATAGCTCTACACCTCTACATCTTCACATCTCTACACCTCCACATCTCCAGATACACTCAGGCCGTAGGGGGCTTCAGATAGCGCCGATCAGGGGGGAGACCGTCAGCGCCGCCGTGACCCGCGTTGGAACGGGAGCCGTACTGATCGTGGAGCACCTGGAGCATCGCCTGCAACTCGGCGCATAACTCCTCGAAGGTGACCTCGAGCAAATCCGCATCGTAGAGCGCCTCGTCCAGGCTCCAGAGACGCACCGCGACCAGGGACTGCACGTGCGGCGCGCCGCCGGGATCGAAGGACAGCGTGCCGTCCACCCGCAAGACATCTTCATCATCTACCAGCATGGCGTGGAGTTGCTGGAGGGCCTGGGCGATCGCCGGCAGATCGCGTGGTTCGACGTGGACCTCGCCATTGACCGGCAGGTGGTAGGTCACCTCCACATCCAGGGAAGGACCGCTGCGGGCCTGGGCGAAGAGACGCTCATCCACATAGCGTTCGATACCATCGAGGGACTCGGCGCCACGCAACGAGAACACGGTGAACTCCGGCGACCAGCGGAAGGCGATCACCGCGCGCAGCGGCGGCTCCTGCGGCCCGCTGTCGTCCACCACTCCGTCGGGCAAACATGTGATGCTCAGGCTGCGCCCGAGGGCGTGCGTGTCGAGCAACTCCTGGGTATAGGCAATGTTCAGGCCTGTTCGCTCGATGGCGCCGAGCAGCACCGAGACAAAGTTCTCGTAGGTTAGCATGGCGATCCCCGAGTAATGTTATACCTTGTATTATACACGCCCGGGGAGAATCACGCGGATGAAAGATGTTTCGCCCCCAGGCGCCGATTTCGCCCCTGCCGAACCGATCGCCGCATACCCGGCGCTGGCGGCGCCGGCCCGGGGGGCGCGGGGGAACGGCGTTTCCCCACGCTCTCCAATCAGCTATAGTTTCATCGTAAAAGGCAAAACACAATGCGCATCAAACTCAACCCGCGCGCGTGGCGCGCGCTGACCACGTTGACCCATTACGGCATGATCACCCTGGGAGCGTTGCTGGTCGCGCTCGCGGTACGGGTCTTTCTCGTGCCGAACGACGTGATTGTCGGCGGGGTGACGGGAGTGGCGCAACTGTTGAGCACCTACCTCGGCACGCCAGTCGGGGGGGTGGTGCTGGCCCTCAACGTGCCGCTGATGATCCTCGGCTGGCAACGCCTGGGCGGCTTCGTCTTCGGTGTGCGCACGGTCTACGCCCTGGTGGTGATGTCGGTGGCGATTGACGCCCTGGCGCCCTACGCCCGGCCGGTCACGAGCGACCCGCTGCTCTACAGTCTCTACGGCGGGCTGCTCGACGGGCTGGGGCTGGGACTGATCCTGCGGGCGCGCGGCACCGCCGGGGGCACCGACATCATCGCGCGGCTGGTTGAAGCCGGCGCAGGGGTACAGCCGGGCCGCGTGCTGCTGGTGTGCGACGTGCTGGTCTTCAGCGCGGGCCTGTTCGCCTACGGCCCCGAGAAGGTGCTCTACGCCCTGCTGGTGGCCTTCGTCAGCAGTCGCACGGTTGACTTTGCACTCTCGGCGGAGCGCGGCGCACGGCAGGCGCTGATCATCACCGACCGGCCCGAGGGCATCATACGCGCCCTGCTCTACGACCTGGGGCGAGGGGTGACCCGCCTGGAAGGCGTCGGCGGCTATACCGGGGCGACCCACGCCATTCTGCTCTGCATCATCAACCGCTCCGAGGTCAGCACGTTGCGGGCAGCCGTGGCCGCGGCCGATCCGCATGCCTTTGTGGTGATCAGCGAGGCGAGCGAAGTGATCGGCGAGGGCTTCCGTCCCCTGCGACCGGGGCAGCGCCCGCCGGCTCGCGCTCCGGTCGCGGAGCCAACCGAACGCCGAGGGTGATATGCTTTTGGATTGCCGATACGGCGCAACTGTTCACGCTTCTCCTGGGAGCGAGGGCTTCCAGCCCTCGTTGTGGCTTCGAGGGCGAGACGCCCTTGCTCCCAGGCTCTCCTTGTTACGCCAGGTGTGAACGGTTACGATACGGCGTTCCTCCGATGAGACCTGACAGTGATGTGCAGGCGCCGTGTGCGACAGGGACCGGTATTACCGGCGGATGTTCTCCTGGGAGGGCTGCCCGGCAGGGGGAAGGGCTCACAGCGCCGCCGAGGCATGCGCTCATGCGTTCTGAAGGGCGCAACGGAGGCCGCCCGGGTGTGGTATAATAATAAGGTTGTGAGGGGGCCAACTTGAGCATTCCAATGCTGCGGAGCGCCGATCGGTCCGGTGGGCGGGGCGGCTCCGTGGAAGAAAGCGCCAGTAATGAACGACGAAAACACCACCGCTCCCCAAACTCAAAGCTACGACGCGAGCCAGATCACCGTCCTTGAGGGCCTTGATGCGGTGCGGAAGCGGCCAGGCATGTACATCGGCCCGACCGACATCAACGGCCTGCACCATATGATCAAAGAGGTCGTGGACAATTCGGTTGACGAGGCCCTCGCCGGGTACGCCAACCGCATCGAGATTACGATCTTTGAAGATGGCTCGGTGCGGGTCACCGACAACGGGCGCGGCATCCCGGTGGACATCCACCCGAAGTACCGGGTGTCGGCGCTGCAACTGGCCGCCACCGAGCTGCACGCCGGGGGCAAGTTCGGCGATGGGGGCTACAAGGTCTCCTCGGGGCTGCACGGCGTGGGCCTCTCGGTGGTCAACGCCCTCTCAGAGTGGATGCGCGCCGAGGTGCGCCGCCATGGGCAACTCTGGGTGCAGGAGTACCGCGCGGGCAAGCCGCTGGCCGAGGTGCGCGCCGTTGGCCCCGCCGAGGGCACCGGCACGACCATCCACTTCAAGCCCGATGCGACGATCTTCAAAGATGGGATTGACTATAACTTCAAGGCCCTGGCCCAGCGCTTCCGCGAGATGGCCTACCTCACCAAGGGCCTGCACTTCAAGTTTGTGGATCGGCGCGATGGCCAGGAGGTGAACTTCTACTTCGAGGGCGGCATTGTCTCCTACGTGCGCCACCTGAACAAGGACAAGACGCCGCTGCACAAGCAGCCCTTCTACGCCGAGCGCACCGTGAACGATGTGGCCGTCGAGGTGGCGATGCAGTACACCGACACCTACGACACCGACTCGATCTACGCCTTCGCCAACAACATCAACAACACCGACGGCGGCGCGCCCCTCTCGGGCTTCCGCACGGCCCTGACGCGCATCATCAACAACTACGCCCGCGCCAAGAACATCCTCAAGGAGAATGAGGCCAACCTCACCGGCGATGATGTGCGCGAGGGTCTGACGGCGGTGATCAGCGTGAAGCTGAAGGACCCCCTGTTCAGTTCGCAGACCAAGGAGAAACTGGTCAGCCCGGAGGCCGCCGGGGCGGTCGCCACGGTGCTGAACGACGCCTTCGCCGCCTGGCTCGACGAGAACCCCGGCGAGGCGCGGCGCATCATTGAGAAGACCCTGGCCGCCGCTCGCACGCGCCTGGCGGTGCAGAAGGTCAAGGAGACGGCCCGCAAGAGCGCGATGGAGGGCTTCTCGCTCCCCGGCAAGCTCGCCGATTGTTCGGATACCAACCCGGCGCGCTGCGAACTGTACATCGTCGAGGGCGACTCGGCCGGCGGCACCGCCAAGCAGGGCCGCGACCGGCGCTTTCAGGCCGTGCTGCCCCTGCGGGGCAAGATCCTCAACGTCGAGAAGAGCCGCCTCGACCGCATGCTCTCCAATGCCGAGGTGAAGGCGCTGATCACCGCCATCGGCACGGCCATCGGCGAGCAGTTCAGCCCCGATAAGCTGCGCTACCACCGCATTCTGCTCATGACCGACGCCGATGTTGATGGGAGCCATATCCGAACGCTGCTGCTGACCTTCTTCTTCCGGCACATGCGCCCGTTGATCACCAACGGGCACCTGTACATCGCCCAGCCGCCCCTCTACCGCATCAAGCACGGCAAGGAGCACCGCTACGTCTACTCCGATGCCGAGCGCGATACGTACATCGCCGGTCTCCCGCCAGGGACGAAGGTCGAGATCCAGCGCTACAAGGGGCTTGGCGAGATGAACGCCGAACAGCTCTGGGAGACGACCATGAACCCCGCCAACCGCGTCATCCTCCAGGTCACCCTGGAAGACGCCCAGCGGGCCGATGAGACCTTCACCATGCTCATGGGCGACCTGGTGCCGCCCCGGCGCCGCTTCATTCAGACCCACGCGGCCGAGGTGAGCGAACTGGATATTTAGCGCCAATGCGCCAACCGCTTGCGCCCGCCACGCCTGTCCATATCGAGGCAGGGATCATCGCCCTCTTGCGCGCCCTGTCGCCCGCGCGGAAGCTCGAACTGGCCCGTGACACCAACCGCATGGCCGACGAGTTGGCGCTCACGGGTCTCCGCCGGCGTTGCGCAGGGGCCGGAGCGCATGAACTGGGGTATGCCCTTGCGCTACAGCGAATTCCGCCCGAGCAGCGCGCTCGCGGAGCCGCCTTGTTGAAAGGACAACCGCTGATGCCTGATCCGGTTGATCCGCTGGCGCTGGCCCTGGGCCTCGGCGCCATGCTCGATGCTCGGGGCATCCCCTACGTGATTGTCGGTTCGGTGGCGGCGATTGTCCACGGCGAATATCGGGCCACGCGCGATCTCGATGTTGTGCTGAACCTGGCGCCCGACGCCGTCAGCGCGCTGGTGCAAGGGCTTCGGGAGGCGTACATCTTTGCTCCCGATGATATTATTGACGCCCTGCTCCAACTCTCGGAAGCGCGGACCGACTGGCGCCAGCGGGCGAGTTTCTGCGCCTATGAGAAGACGACCGGCTTTCAGATTGACATCTACCTGTCGTCTGGACGGCCCTTTGAAGTGACGCAGTTCCAGCGCGCGCAGGTCATCGAGATACCCGGCGCAACGGGCGGGATGCTGCGGGTCGCCAGCGCCGAAGATACGGTGCTGGCAAAACTGGAATGGTACCGGCTCGCTCCTTCCGACCGCCAGTGGCGCGATGTACAGGCGATCCTGCGAGTGCAAGATACGGCCCTTGATCTGGCCTATCTGCGTCACTGGGCCGCGGAACTGGACCTGAGCGGGCTGCTGGATCAGGCCCTGGAGGGCCAGCCGCCGCCGTTGGAATGAGGCGTAACAACGCAGACTGGCAAATCCGCAGGAACAGGGCTTTCCTGGTACGTGTTCAGCGTTGGGGTAACCCCGCAGACCTGCGAGCGAGGGCGTCCCGCCCTCGTCAGGATTCGAGGGCAAGATGCCCTCGCTCCCAGGAGAAGTGTGAACAATTACCTTTCCTGAGCGCGAACGTCGGGGCGTGTACCGTTTACCCCTGCACGAGCTTATTCATGCCAACCGCTGGGGACAACGGTTGGGTGACGGCCCGCTGAAGACGTTCCTGCCGACCCCTGAACGGCACACGTCCAGGGACGAAGGGAGATGATCGGCAAGGGGCCGTGGGACGTGGGGATCGAATCGGCGTGGTTCCGCGCCATCCGGGTTCAAGCAGGACTGTTGAGGAGAGCACATGGCCCGTGTAGGGATTTACGGCGCGACGGGGTATACCGGCTTCGAGCTAATCAAGCTCCTGGCGCGACACCCTGAGGTGGAGATTGCCTTTGCGACGGCCCGCTCGGCGGCCGGGCAGCGGCTGAGCGATGTGTTTCCTTCCTTCATTGACCTGCCGCTGGTGAACGTTGAGGAAGCCGATCTAAACGGTGTGGACCTGGTCTTCACCTGCCTGCCCCACGGCGCGCCGGAGTTGATCCCCCTGGCGCGGCAGGCGCTCGAACGGGGCGTCAAGGTGATTGACCTCTCCGACACCTTCCGCCTGCGTGACCCGGAGGATTACCAGCGGCGACGCGGGCGCGAGCACCCCGCCCCCGACCTGCTGGCCGAGGCCGTCTACGGGCTGCCCGAGTTGCACCGCGAGCGCATCCGCGCCGCGCGCCTGGTGGCCAACACCGGCTGCTACCCCCTGACGGCCATTCTGCCCCTGTGGCCCCTGGCCCGCGCCGGGCTGATCGCCGACCCGACGGTGATCGTTGACAGCAAGTCGGGCGTTTCGGGGGCCGGGCGCTCACTCTCGCTCCGCACCCACTTCGGCGAGACCCACGAGACCTTCAGCGCCTACAATGTCGGGCGCGCGCATCGGCACCTCGGCGAGATGGAGCAGGAGACCGGGCTGCACATCATCTTCGCGCCGCACCTGCTGCCGGTCTATCGCGGCATCCTCTCCACGCTCTACGTCACCCTGCGCCCCCACACCGGCCTCACGGAGGCGCGGGCGGCCTACGCGGTCTTCGCCGATGAGCCGTTCATCAAGCTGCTGCCGGAGGGCCGCCTGCCCGAGTTGCGCCACGTGCAGCAGACGATGTACCTGGCCATTGGCGTGCAGCCGGTGGAGCCGGAGACGGGCCGCTACATCATCGTTGCCACGGTGGACAATCTGCTGAAAGGGGCCTCGGGGCAGGCGGTGCAGAACATGAACCTGATGCTGGGCTTCCCGGAGACGATGGCGCTGGTTTGAACGCTGTAGAGCAATCCTGAGGATTGCTCTACAGGGTCTGGAAGTATGGCGGGGGTGACGCATTTTCCCCCTCCCACCCGCCGCCGGAGCGCCCCCCGCCGAAGGAGCCGCC
>JAOACN010000586.1 GCA_026417815.1 Chloroflexaceae bacterium
GCCTGGAGCCGATCCTGCTCGAACGGCGCCCCGACGCAGTCCTGGTGCAGGGCGACACCAACACGACTATGGCCGGCGCGCTCTGCGCGGCCAAACTGGGTATTCCGGTGGTGCATCTGGAGGCGGGTGGACGTTCATTCAACCGGGCCATGCCAGAAGAACAGAACCGGATCATTGTTGATCACATCGCCGACCTGCTCCTGGCCGCCGATGACATCGCCGCCGACAACCTGCGGCGCGAGGGGCTGCCGGAGGAGCGCATCCGGATCATCGGCTCGACGGCGATCGATGCCGCCCAGCGCCACCGGACCCGCGCCGAACGGGCGCCTATCCTCGATCAGCTGGAACTGCAACCCTGGAGCTACCTGGCGCTGACCATCCACCGGGCCGAGAACACCACCCCTGACGTGCTTCCCGGCATTGTGCGCGCCATTAACGCGCTGGCTGAAGAGCACGTCATCGTCTTCCCGGTGCATCCACGCACCCAGGCATCCCTGGATCGCCAGGGGCTGGCCCTGTCGCCGCGGGTACGTGTCTGCCGGCCCCTGGGCTATCTCGACACCCTGCGGCTCGTTGGCGCCGCCCGCGCCTTGCTGACCGACTCGGGCGGTTTGCAGGAAGAAGCGGCGGTGCTGGGCACGCCGCTGCTGATTGTGCGCAACGAGACCGAGTGGCGCTACCTGGTGGATGCCGGGGTCGCCGTGCTGATCGGCAACACCTTCGAGGCCATCACCACTGGCGCCCGCACCTGGCTCGCACCACAGGCCCTCGCGCGCCTGCGCGAAACACCCGCTCCGGTACGCGCCGGGGCCGCCGAACGGGCCGTGGAGGCCATCGCCGGGCTCCTGGGCAGTTCGCAGCAGCCCGGCGCCGTGTAACAGAACTGTCAGCGTCCATAAGCGTTTGATTTAGCGAATCGTTAGAACCCTTCTGTATCGTATCTTTCGGTACGGGGAACCGCACCATCCGTTGCGCGTCCGGTACGTGAACGGAAGGGGTTGGCAGAGCTTCTCCCTTCCCGATGTCTGCCTGGCTTCGCCGCATTCGGCTGTAATACGTATATGGGAGGGTTTCGCCCTCCCATACCCTCCCATCCGGCAGGCCGGGACAAGGGGAAAGCCTGTTTCGTCACGTTCTACCGCTGTTGCGGCACTGGCCTGGGAGTTCGTTTCCGATGCGTAACCAGCTCAAGCTCTACCTCTCACGTCAGGCGACCTCGCTCCCACGCTACGTGCTGGAGCAACTGCTCCAGGCGACGCTGGCCTGGGTTCCGGGGCTGCCTGGCATCGGCCTGCGCGCCCTGGCCTACCGGACAATGCTCCAGATGGATGGCGTCGCCGCGATCGAAGATGGCGTGCGCATCCGCTTCGCCGACAATGTGCGGCTGGGCCGGGGGGCCTACCTGGATCACGGGGTGTACCTGCACGCCTGCCCTGGCGGGATCAGCATCGGCGCCGACAGCCTGGTGATGAAGAACGCCATTCTGCACGTCTACAATTTTCGCGAACTGCCCCATAGTCACATCACTATCGGGGCGCGCTCGCTGATTGGCGAGAGTTGCATCCTGCGGGGGCAGGGGGGGATCACCATCGGCGATGATGTCTATCTGGGCACACTGGTGCAACTTCTGGCCGTCAACCATGTGTTCAGCGACCCCGACCGGCCCATCAGCCACCAGGGGATCACTGCTCAGGGCATCAGCATCGCCGATGGCGCCTGGATCGGCAGTGGCGCCATTGTCCTCGACGGGGTGAAGATCGGGCGCAACGCCGTGATCGGGGCCGGCGCCGTGGTCACCAGAGATGTCCCTGACTACTGTGTCGCGGTGGGCAATCCTGCCCGTGTGGTGCGCGACCTGCGTCGCGATCCGCTGCCCGCGCCAGAGCCTGAGCTTGTCGTGTATTAACCGTTACCCCGACCGTCCAGGTCGGACGTACAGAGGAGCGGCTCGTATGCCCACGCTCTCCGTAGTGATACCCGCCTACAATGAAGAAGATGGCATTGCAGCCATTGTTGAGCGCGTTCTGGCCATCCGGCCACAACTGGCCGCGGTCGGTGTCGATGACCTGGAGTGCATTGTGGTTGACGACGGCTCGACCGATCGCACCGCAGCCATCGTGCAAGGGTATGGCGACCAGGTGCGCCTGATCCGGCAGCAGAATCGCGGCTACGGCGGCGCCCTGAAAACGGGCTTCAGCGTGGCCCGCGGCGAACTGATCGGCTTCCTCGATGCCGACAGCACCTACCCGCCCGAGCGTTTCCCGGAAATGTGTCGCCTGGCGCTCGACGGCGCCGAGATCGTGATTGGCAGCCGTATGTCTGGCGAGCACAGTGAGATGCCCCTGGTGCGCCGCATCGGGAACACCATCTTTGCCACGATGCTCTCGCTGGTCTCAGGCGTGCGCATCAGTGACAGCGCCAGTGGCCAGCGCGTGCTGCGGCGCTCGGTGTTGCCGATGATCTATCCCCTGCCCAACACGCTGGATTTTACCCCGGCGATGAGCACGCGGGCGCTGCACGAGGGTGTGAAGATCGTCGAGATGCCCATTCCCTATAAGGAACGCTCCGGCCGCAGCAAGCTGAGCGTGGTGCGTGATGGGCTCCGCTTTACCAAATCGATTGTCTGGACCGCGCTGACCTACAACCCGGTGCGGATCTTCGGCGGCATGGGGCTGGCGCTGCTGCTGTCGGCCCTGCTCATCGTTGGCGGCCAGATCGCGCTGCACTTCGCCACAGGTCAGGCCGGATGGTCCTTCCCCGTACTCTTCGGGGCCCTGGTTCTGGCCGTGGCCGGAGTGACGCTGTACACCACCGGCACGACCTTCAGCTACGTAGTGGCCCTCTTCCACCGCCGGCCAATCCGCCAGGGGCTCTTTGGGCGCCGGGGCAATGGCCGCCGCATCGAGAAGCACTACTGGTGGCTGGGAATCCTGGCGATCCTCGGCGGTTTCGCCACGTACCTGGCAGCCGTCCTGTTTGACCTGACCAACCCGGCCCTGGCCGCATCGTGGTTCGCGCCCGTGGTCAGCGCGCTGCTGGTACTCACCGGCGTGCAACTGGTGAGCGCCTGGAGCCTGGCGCGGGTGCTGGCGGAGTTGAGCCGGCGCGAGGTGGAGGCCGAGGCCGACCTGAACTGGAGCTACACTCCCGCGCCGGCATTGCGGGGCGAGGCGGCAGCCTGATGGACCTGCTACGCGGTTGGATGCAGACGTTTGAGCAATGGAGCTATGCCAACCTCGGACAGTGGCACTACGTCCTGGGGTACAGCATCGGTCTGATCAGTCACAACTGGCCGATTATGCTCGCGGTGGCCCTCAGCGTCTGGTTCGGATACCGGGCCTATGTACAACCAACCCGGCTGAACGTGAGCTGGTTACTTACTGCCTTGCTGCTCGGTCTGCTCTACGAATACGCCAAGCACATAGCAGGAGAGTTGCACGCAGCGATAGACTTTCTCTTTGGCTTAGAAATCGCTCATTTGAACCGCCCGTTGCACTTTCTGGTGGGGCGGGCAGCCATAACCATCTTGCAACTCAGCTTCCTGGCAATGCTGGCCCAATCGGTCAGGCTTACGTTGATCGGGTGGCAGTCCAACCGGGCCGCAGTTCAGTCCAGGTCTGCGAGACGCCGTAATCTGGTCAGGTAAAACACACCACGAGGCGATCAGGCAGAGACTGTCTGGGTCAACAAGCACAAGACTGTACTCAATTTGAGTAGTTGCTCACCGCTCAGCTTGCTACATATAGCTTGCTACATATATAGGGGAGATTGTTATGGCACCGACCGAGGCTGGAATTGCCGATTGTACTGTCGTCATACCAACCTATAACGAGCGCGAAAACATTGCCGACATTATCAGCGCGATTCTGGCATATCCCCGATTCAAAGTGCTGGTAGTTGATGACAATTCACCTGATGGCACTGGCACGATTGTAGCCGGTCTCGCCCAGAAAGATGAGCGGATCGAGCTCATCGCACGTCCAGGCAAGCTCGGACTCGGAACCGCTTACATTGCGGGTTTCAAACGAGCGCTGGAACAGGGTGCTCAGTACATCTTCGAGATGGATGCAGACTTCTCGCATAACCCAATCTACCTGCCTTCCCTACTCGAATATGCCGAGCAGAATGTAGATCTTGCTATCGGGTCACGATATATCGAAGGTGGGGCAACGACTGACTGGGGATTAATACGTCAATTGATAAGTAGAGGGGGTAATCTCTACACACGACTTTTGCTTGGTTTGAAAGTCGCAGACGCAACGAGTGGTTTTCGCTGCTATCGGCGTCGAGTACTGGAGAGTATCGACCTTGACAGTATCCGTTCAAATGGATACTCATTTCAGGTAGAGATGGCATATCGCACAATACGTGCCGGCTTTCGTGTTGGCGAAAGACCCATCGTTTTCCCGGACCGTCGCGTAGGTAAATCGAAGATGTCCTCGCACATCGTCGTAGAAGCCTTTATCACGGTTTTGAAGCTTCGTTTTGCGCCTCATCTTATGAGAGTCAGCACGTCGCAGATGGTAGACACTTCAGCAGATAGTTCAGCACTGATCTAGCGTGCTATCGTATGGGAGCGCATTGTCCAATGATTACAGAAACACAGCGGCAGGGATCAGATCCCCGATCTGAGCGCAGTGTACAAGCAGTCCCGAGGATGCTGCGCTGGTTGCTATTGCCATGTATCACGGCGTTTGCTCTCTTCATTGTCTACGCACCGTCACTGCCGTTCCCATTCTATCAAGACGACTATAATCTGCTGGAACTTGTGTCACAAGGGGACCTGGGCGACTATATTAGCCTCTCTTTCACGAAACCGGAACGGCTCTTGCCGCTAAACTTTGGTGTCGTTTTTAGGCCAATTCCACACTTTATCTTTTTTGACATCGGTTATAGTCTGTTTAACCTCAATCCCCTCCCGTTTCGGCTGATGAGCCTGTTGCTTCTGCTGATCAGTGGTGTAGTGGCTGGGATTTATGCCCTGGTAATTACCAGGCGCTACGAAATCGGGCTTTTGACAAGTATACTCCTGGTGAGTAGCCGAATTTTCTTTGAGCCAGTCTATTGGATATCGGCGAATAACGAGATATTTTTAACATTCTTTGCCCTGGTCGCAGTTCTTTTCTATCTTCTGGCAAGGGATCGTCATAGTCTATTGCTCGATCTAGTGTCAATCTTCGCTCTAGCTTGCGCTCTACTTAGCAAGGAGACAGCAGTTGTCATACCCGCTCTGATAGGAGCAAGTGTGCTCCTGCGAGCTGGAGCTTGGCGTATAGTTGAACGGCTGAAGGCCCTCGTGCCGATCTGGCCACATGCGCTACTCGTGCTTGGTTTTCTGATCCTGAGGTTGCCCTACATTACTTATGCCCTGGACGGTGGCGGTGACAGTTACTATGACGTCACAACCGCAGAATCATTTCTCTCTAGCTACGTGTGGGGCTTTTGGTGGGCCCTCGAGAGTTTTGTGGAGCCCTGGCGATCGATCCTAGACTCCTTCACGCGCACCTTTAGTCTCTTTCAGCCGGTTTATCTTGGTTCTGCGACAATGGTCGGTGTGGGAATGTACGCAGTTTTTCTGGCCTGGCGAGGTCTGTATGCAGAGGCTAGAATCATCGTTTTGGGCCTGTCATGGTTCTTCATTGCGGCGTTTCCTCCACTTTATACTGGAGTGTTGAGTTCTTACCTCTTTGCATTGTCAGCGGTCGGTTTTTGCCTGGCAGTTGCCACGGTAGTCGATACGGTCATTAGACAAGTTTTCCGGCAACAGGCTGTCCAGCATCGCATTCTCGTCACGTTGGGCGCACTATATATTCTCTCGGGATACGCGTTTGTAGTTTCTTCCGCATACGAGACCTGGCCTGCCAGTAAGATGAGCCAGTCCATTCAAGTTCTTGAGAGTCTTCAGGAGATCCAAATGGCAACAGGTGCCTCAGAGATTTGCGTTAGCGGTATTCCAGAACCATTATGGTTCAGCGGTCGCATAGAGCCAGCGCTACGCTTGTTCTCTAATCCGGCAACTGTGATCCACGAACTACCCGCGGGAGCAGACTTGCAGGCCTGCCCTCCTGGGGTGTTGTACGTACATTATCAGAACGAAGGGTTCGAAGTACAGGGTCGTTGATAATACCTCGAAACCATGAAGATGATGAAGTTCCGCCGTGAACTTTCGGAAGCCCAGGTTTCAATAAGTAACAAGCCAGATCGCAACTTTATCATCCCGTAGTTTCGCTATAGTCATATAGACAGTCAATTTCTTACCAGCTAATTCATGAGGAGAACACCAACAATGAGCGAGTCAGATACTCCGATGGAAACGAACAAGCGCCAGGCTCCCGGTGACAAGACCAGCGGCATCAAGCTGGTAGCCCCGGCCAGGGTCGATGAACGGGCCGGCGAGATCCGCTTCGTTGAAATGCCCCGCGAACGCACGAAGCGCCTTGACGTGCTGGTGCTGAACCCACCCTCGCCCGACGGTGACTTGTTCTTGCGCGACATCGCCCGCGTCGGGCGGCGCACCCGCGATGGGATCATCTGGCCGCAGACCGCCCTGGCCCAGATCGGCGCCGTGGTCAAAGAGGCGGGCTACAGCGTCGAGGTGGTAGATGCGATCGGCCTGATGATGGACTGGAAGTCGTTCGAGAAGTACATGTGGGAGAAAAAGCCGCGCTACATGATCATCCATGCCACGGCGCCCACGTTAACGAACGATATGCGCACCACCTTCATCGGCAAGGCCGTCGGCACCATCACCATGGCCATCGGCACCCACGTCACGCCGATGAGCCGCGAGACCCTGGAGGCCTACCCGACGCTCGATATCGTTGTGCGTGGCGAGCCTGAGTTGACCATCGTGGACGTGATCAAGACAATTGATCGCCAGGTGGAACTGGAGAAGGCGACCGAGACGGTGCCGGTCGGCAATCCTGACCTGACTGCGCCCTGGCGCAAGCTGCCCTTCCCCGACGCCTCCTACCTGACCACCCGCGGGCGCTTCCTGGGGGTCTATCCCCAGACGATTGCCCGGGCGCTGCGCGAGACCCTCGGCATCGCCTACCGCAATGAGCATGGCGAGGTGCGCATCAACCCGGATCGGCCATTTATCGAGAACCTCGACAGCCTGCCCATCCCCCTCCACGATCAACTGCCCTGGCGCAAGTACAAGGTGCCGATCGTTGGCGGCCCCTACACCTTCGTGCTTACCAGCCGCGGCTGTCCGGCCGGCTGCCGCTACTGCATCAAGCACGTCACCTATCAGTCGAGCGTGCGCCACCGCAGCCCCGAGCACGTGCTCCAGGAGATGATCATGCTCAAGGAAATGGGCATGCATCATATCCACTTCGAGGCCGACCTCTTTACGGTGAAGAAAGAGTTCGTCTACGACTTGTGCAACACCATCATCAAAGAAGGTTTGCAGTTGCGCTGGAGCTGCAACAGCCGGGTTGACTTTGTGGATGAGGCCGAACTGCAACTGATGCGGCGGGCGGGCTGCTTTATGATCGCCTGGGGCCTGGAGAGCGGCAGCGAAGCGGTGCTCAAACGGGCGCGCAAGGGCACCACCGTCAAGCGCATTGAAGAGACGATTGCCGCCAGTCACCGCGCCGGGATCATGAACTGGGGCTACTTCATTATCGGGCTCCCCGGCGAGACGGTCGAAACCATTCAGCAGACCATCGCCCTTTCCAAGCGCATTCCGGTGGACATTGCTCTTTTCCACATCGCCACCCCCTACCCGGGCACGCCCTTCTACTACGAGGCGGTTGAGAACGGCTGGATCCAGATGAACCAGTGGGAGGACTACGATATGTACTCCCACACGGTGCTGAACTACCCGCACCTCAGTTCGAAGGACCTGGAGTACTGGGCCAGGCGCGCCGCCCGCGAGTGGTCGTTGCGCCCCGGGCCGATTAAGACCTTCCTCAAGGGCGCCACCAATCCCGACACCCTTGGCCAGCTCTGGACCATCGGCGTCAACCATCTCAAGTGGATGGGCGGTAGCCTGCAGGGCAAGGGGATGCAGCGCCTGGCCGGTTCGGGGGATTAGTATGAATGACAAGGCCAATCCACGGCAGCTTCAACTTTGGATTGCCGCAGCAATTACTGTCGGCCTGATTGCCTTTCTGGTGCGGCTCGGCTTTGTATTCACCTTCGGTAACGAGGAGAAGATCTATGACTCAAACCAGGACCAATACATCTATATTGATCTCGCCAAGAATCTCGTAGCTGGGAAAGGGTATCAGCTGAGTTACGGTGTGTTTGTCGCCAGCCCACACACGCCGACCGCTATTCAGCCACCCACTTATCCGTTTTTTGTCGCCAGCGTCTTCGCTACGTTTGGAGAGAGCCTGCTTGCTGTACGAGTGATACAGGCCATTCTGAGCGCCCTTGTCTGCGTTACAGCCCTGTTTATCGGCGGCCTGGCGGTCAATTTCTCAGTCGGGCTGGCCTCAGGGATAGTAGCGGCGTTCTATCCGCTGTATGTTATGTACACGCGGCCGATCATGACCGAGACGATCTACACTCTGCTGCTCGCACTGATCGTACTGGTCGCGGTGATCATCCTGCGCGTGCGCGGCTATCTCTGGCTCTACCCCCTGCTCGGGCTGCTTATGGCGCTGCTCTTCCTCACCAGGCCAGAGGCTGTTCTGTTCTTTCCGCTTGTACTAGGCCTCCTGGTCATCCCCGTGCTCAGGCGTTGGCAGCCCATCAGGCATCTTATCGGCGGGCTGGTCCTGATTGCCCTGACGTTCGGGCTGACAGTGACGCCCTGGGTGCTGTTCACGTGGCGTACCCAGGGTGAGCCACTCCTCTTTCCCAATAAGCGCTGGGGTAACTGGGATGCCAACTGGCTGCGCTATCAGAGAGAGAACAACCCTACCTGGAAAGAGGGTTGCACGACAACGGAGCTCGAGTGCGCGATCCCGAATTTCGACCGGCTTACCGAGTTGGAGCGTGACCGGTACACAATCAAGCTGATGACCGAGTTCGTACGTGAACACCCTAACATTGCTCTGAGATATGCGGCTTCGCGCGTGCTAATGTCATACCCCGTCATCCCTCGCGAGGTACTGCCGCCGCCCCTGGGCTACCTGGGCGAGCGCGAACGACCAACCGACGGGTACGCTCCGGACTCTTTGGACGATTTCCCGTCTTATCAACGTCCAGTTGAGCAACTGCGGGTCTGGTTGTTCTGCGGTCTGCTGTTCCTAAGCCTCGTCGCAGCCCTCCTCGCGTTCACGCGCCGCGAGTGGTTGGTGTTGCTTCCGGGCGCAATGGTACTTACCAACATCGTCACGGCGTTTATCACACAGGGGCGCGAACGCTACAGGCTTCCGATCGACCTGTATCTTATTATCCTGGCGGTCTACGCTGTTGTGACCCTGGTTGCCATCTATCAGCAGCAGCGCCAAGGGCGGCAGGAGGCGTGGCTTTGGACGTCGCAAGAGTCGTAAGTGGGGTTGCTCATCTTCGGCCTAGCCTCTGGCGCGACCGCATGCCCACCCAGCGACGTCAGGAACGCCAAGACTCGCGCGTATGCAAATGGTTAAGAGCCTGTCTGAATAACTCCTGCTAGAAGGAGGGAAACCAGGTTTCCCCACGTCCCCGCTTGAGGTAAGGGTCTGGGAGGGCGTAGACCTCCCAGAAAGAGATCGGATAACCTGGTTATTTGGATAGGCTCTTAACTCTCCTTTGTCACTTGCCGCGGCTTCCGCTGCGAGGAGGTTCGAGAGGGGTGCAACCCCTCCGAACGGTCCCCTTCCTGGTGCGGCGCGGCGAAGCCGTGCCGCACCAGGAAGGGAAGATCTTCGGGGCCCGCGGCCCCCGCAATCCCCGCCAGCGGCAAAGTGACAAAGGAGAATTACTAGGCTGGATCAGGCGCCAACGTTGATAGAGGCGGCCTGATGGAATATTTGATTGTTCATATACGTTGAATTCGCGCGTATGGGCGACACCCTTCCTGCCCCTCACTCAAGGCAAACAGCTATGTCAGAGCATCTCTCCGTTCGTCCAGCGCCCCTCGCCGCCAGTGCAGCGGCCTGGCGGCGCAGCCGTGAGTGGGCCATCGTGCTGGCTCTGGCCCTGCCGGTCGTGCTCCTCGCGCTGATCAACCTGCCCTACGCGCCGCCAACCTGGTTCGATGAGGGTTCGCACCTGCACGTGCCTGAAACCCTGGTGCGGTACGGCGTTTACGCCGACATTAGCAGCGAGGGCTTTCGCTACTTCGGGCCGACGATCGGCGTCGGGCCGACGGTGATGCTACCCGTGGCCGCCGCGTTCAAGCTCGGCGGGGGGGGCCTGCTCCAGGCGCGCCTGGTCATTGTGGCCTATATGGCCCTCGCGCTCGTCGCGCTCTACTTCCTGGCGCGCCGCCTCTATGGCTGGCAGGTGGCCCTGCTGGAGTCGCCGCTGGCGCTCGCTTCCCGGCCCCCGCGTTTTGATGGGCTGATTGAGTACGGGCGCCAGGTGCTCGGCGAGGCGCCGGGGATGGCCTTTCTCTTGCTCGGCCTGCTCGGGTACAGCGCCGCTATCCTGAAGCCGGCGACGGCGCGGCGTTCCAGCCTGCTGGCCGGACTGGCCTTTGGCCTGGCCCTGGTGACCAAGAACCAGTTTGTGCTGATCGTTCTGCCATCGCTGGCGCTGCTGGCACTGCTTGACTGGCTCTACTACCGGGCGGGCAACTGGTGGGTGCGCCTGGCCCCCCCGGTCATCGCTGTGGCGTGCTTCGGGATCTGGACCGTGGTTATGCTCACCTTTTTTGGTCCTGACGGTTTTTCGGCGAACCTGGCCAAGACTCGTCAGGCTGCCGGTGGCGCGATCTTCGTGTTTGACCCGCAGGCGAGTCTGCGGGCCGGGCGCTACCTGATCCAGGTCTACGGCGGTTTGCTCCTCCCTGGTCTGGCCTATGGCCTGTGGCGCGCCCGCGCGCGCAGCCCGTGGGCCCTGGCGCACCTGGCTCCGACCCTGATGGCAGTGCTCTGGATCGCCTGGTTCATCATCTCGCTGGGCTGGCCGCGCTACGCGTTCCCCGCGGTCATCCTCGGATCCCTCCCCGTGGCCCTGCTGGCCCACGATCTCTTCCAGGCTCTGTGGAACCGCAAGCGCACGGTCCTGGCCTGGCTCGGCGCGGCCTATCTGGCACTGGTCATCCTGGCGCCGCTGGCCCTGACCACGCGGGTCGTGCTCAGCCCCCGCTACGCCGCTCACGAGATGGCCGCGTATCTCGATCGCAACGTGCCTGTTGGCGCGATCATCGAGACCTGGGAACCGGAGATGGGTGTGCTTACCGACCACAACTATCACTACGTGCCAACGGAGCTACTCGATCCGGTCGTGCGCCGCGTCTGGCTCGGCGGCCCGCCCGTCCAGTACGATGGGTTGGAGGCTCGCCCGCCCTACGTATTGCTCGGCCCGTTCAGCGCCTACACCAGGATCTACCCGGACGACGTGCTGGCGCGGGACTACCAGGTCATCTACACCGCTGAGCCGTATACGCTGCTGCGGCGCAGCGCGCCGTGAAACGGAGGCAGGAGCAATGCGGCGCTCACTTCTCATCTTCATCCTGCTCCTCACCTGTTACGCCTACGTGCTGCCCCGCTGGTCGGACTGGAACCAGAACTCGCGGCTGAACCTGGTGCTGGCCATGGTCGACGATGGCACGGTCAGCATTGATCGCTATGTCGCCAATACCGGCGACTACGCGCTCTACAACGGACGCGCCTACACCGACAAGCCCCCGGGGCTTTCGTTTCTGGCGATGCCCGTGTACATGGCCCTTGGCCCGGCGCTGGGTATTCCACCGGTACGTGAGCGCCTGGAAGCGATCAGTAGCGGAGCGGCGTTCCAGTCCACGCTGCGCGAGGATGGCAGCGGCCTGCGGGCCGACAAGGTTCGCTTTGCCCTGGTGCAGTACGCACTGACCCTGGTCGTCGTTGCCACCGCCGCAGCGGCTCTGGGGGTGACGTTCTACCTGGCGCTCTTGCGCCTGGGCGTGGCCCCGTCCCTGGCAGCTCTCGGCGCCCTGGCCTACGGCCTGGGCACCAGCGCCGCGCCCTACGCCGGCAACTTCTACAGCCACCAGGTTGCGGCCGCGCTGCTCTTCGGGGCCTTCTTCGTGGCCTGGCCCCGCGACGATGAGGTGGGCCGGCCCGCCTACGCCCGCGGCCTGCTCTGCGGGCTGCTGCTGGGCTGGGCGGTCATCAGCGAGTATCCGGTCGTGCTGCCGGCGGCGCTGATCGGCCTCTACGCCATGGCGCGGCGCGGCTGGCGCTGGATCGGCCCGCTGGCGCTCGGCGGCGCCCTTCCGATCGCGCTTTTGATCGTGTACGACCTGGTCGCCTTCGGCACGCCCCTGCCGGTCGGCTATGCCCACTCGGCCCTCTGGCAGGAGCAGCACCACACCGGATTTATGAGCATCACCGCGCCTCAGGCCGAGGCCCTCTGGGGCCTGACCTTCGGAACCTTCCGCGGGCTTTTCGTGCGCGCGCCGTGGCTGCTGCTCGCGCTGCCGGCGGCGGTCGTCTGGTGGCGTGGCGGCGCGCGACGCGCCGAGTGGTGGCTCCTGATTCTGGCGCCGCTGAGCCTGATCCTCTTCTATGGATCATCGGCGATGTGGTGGGGCGGCTTCGCCGCCGGCCCGCGCTATATTGTGCCGATCATCCCCTTCCTGGCCCTCAGCGCCGCCTGGCTCGCCGCGCGGCTCTGGAGGCGACCGGTGGGTCGCGCGGCGGTGATAGCTCTGGTTACAGGTTCGGTTGCGCTGGTCTGGGTCGAAAGCGTCGCACAACAACTCTTCCCCAGCGACGCGATCCGGAACACCTGGACCGGTTACGTGTTTCCCGCCTGGGCCGCGGGCGATATTGCGCGCAATCTGGGCATGGCCCTGGGCCTTGCCGGAGCCATGAGTCTGATCCCGCTGCTGCTGGCAAGCCTGGCCCTGGCCGCGTTGATGCTGATCCCGGCGAACCAGCGGCGATCGCGGCCCTCGGCGCCTGTCGGGGTCAACACCGCCCTGCCAAACGAGGATGGTATTTGACGGCAACCGGCGGGGGCGAGGAAACTCGGTTTCCCCGCAACACTATTTCGTGGGAGGGCGAAACCCTCCCAGGCCCTCCCATCCGGAGAAAGAAAAGAAATCCATCACAACCGACGCAAAACGTGAGTCTGTCATGCGCATTCTGATGTTGACCCTGGTGGCGCCCTACCCGCCCGACAGTGGCCCCAAGGTGAAGACCTACAACCTGCTCCAGTACCTCGGCCGACATCACGACGTGACCCTCGTTTCGCTGGTGCGTTCCGAGCAGGAACGGGCCCACGCCGAGAGCCTGCGAGGCCTATGTAAAGCGGTCTACACCGTACCCTTCCGGCGCTCGCGCTGGCGTGACGCGCGGCACCTGTTGAGCAGTTCGCTGACCGGTGAGTCGTTCATTATGCGCCGCGATGCCTCGCCTGAGCTAGATGCCCTTTTGCGTGACCTGGTCCACCGGGAGACCTTCGACATCATTCACGCCGATCAACTGAACATGGCCCGCTTCGCGGTAGATCTGCCCGGTGCGCGGGTGCTGGACGAGCACAACGCAGTCTGGACGATCGTGGCCCGCATGGCCCGCCATGGCGGGCCGCTGCCGAAGCGAATCTTTCTCGAACTGGAGGCGCGGCGCCTGCGGCGCTATGAGGCCCGTATCTGCGCTCGCTTCGATGCGCTGCTGGCGGTCAGCGAGCCGGATCGGCGCTTCCTCGAACTGGCCGCCGCCGAGGCCGGGACCAGCCTGCCGCCCACGGCGGTTATTCCCATCGCCGTGGACGCGCTCGGCGAAGCGCCGGTGCAGCGGGTTGCAGCGCCACGCACCATCCTTAGCATGGCCACAATGTTCTGGCCGCCCAACGTTGATGGGGTACTGTGGTTCGCCCAGGAGGTGTATCCGCTGGTCAGGCGCGAAGTGCCGGAGGTGAACTTCGCGGTGGTGGGCGCGCGACCGCCGGCGACGGTGCGCCAGTTGAGCGAGAACGACTCGAGCATCGCCGTGACCGGCTATGTTGAGGACCCCCGACCATACCTGGAGCAGACCGCCGCGCTGATCGTGCCGGTGCGGGCCGGGGGCGGGATGCGGGTCAAGATCCTCGAAGCCCTGGCCCGCGGCCTGCCGATTGTTTCGACCACCATCGGCTATGAGGGGATTGACCTTACGCCAGGCGAGCACCTGCTGGTTGGCGACACCCCCGCCGACTTCGCGGCGGCCCTGGTGCGCATCCTGCGTGACCCGGCCCTGGGCCGGCGTCTGGCCGCCGCCGGGCGGCAGGTGGCCGAGGAGCGTTACGACTGGCGGGTGGTCAATCCAGCCGTCGAGGACGCCTACGCTGCCGCGCTGGCCAATGCTGAGGCTCGCGGGGCGCGCGTGCCGGTGGTGCTGCCATGATCGTCGTCCCGGCCATTCCCGATCGCGCGCGCGCTCGCCGGCCCGAGCACGGGCTGCGGGTTCTCTTCGTTGCGCCCTATGCGCCCTCACCGATCCGGGTGCGGCCCTTTCAACTGCTGCGCCACCTGGTGGGGCGCGGCCACGTTGTCACGCTGGTCTGCGCGGTGAGTGGGCCGGCTGACCAGGATGCGCTGGAAGCCCTGCGGGAGTTGTGCGCCGTCGTGGCCGTTCCACACGGGCGTGGCGCCACGCTCCGGGCCTACCTGAAGGCCCTGCCCGGATCGCTCCCGCTGCAGGCGGCTCACTGCCTGAACCCGGCGCTGGTCGCGGCAGTGCGCGAAGCCATGGCCAGCGGGGGCTTCGATGTTGTGCACATCGAGCACCTGCGGGGCGCCGAAGTGGCGCGCGCCGCCGCTGCCGGCCTGCCCGCCGCGCCACCGCTGGTGCTGGATGCCGTGGATAGTATCAGTCTGCTCTTCGAGCGAACCGTGCGTCAGAGCCCCGTCCTCGCCGCCAGAGCCATGGCGCTGCTCGACCTGGCCCGCACCCGGCGCTACGAGGCGGCCTATGGGCGCCGCTTCGCCCACGTGGTGATCACATCGCCGGAGGACCGCTGGGCGCTGCGGACCCTGCGGGCCGCATTTGGTGAGCCGTCCGGCGCTCCGATCACGGTGGTGCCCAACGGCGTCGACTGCGCCTACTTTCAACCGTCGCAAACGGCGCGCGACCCGGCCACCGTTCTCTTTAGCGGCAAGATGAGTTACCACGCCAACGAAGCGGCTGCCCTCTTCTTGCTCGAGGAGATCATGCCCCTGGTCTGGCGGCGACGGCCCACGGCGCGGGTGGTAATCGCGGGCGCGCAGCCTGGCGCCAGGGTGCGCGCGTACGCCCGCGATCCACGGGTCGCCGTGACCGGCTACGTTCCGGACCTGCGCCCATACCTTGCGCGGGCAAGCGTCGCGGTGGCGCCGCTGCGCTATGGCGTTGGGGTGCAAAACAAGGTGCTGGAGGCCATGGCGATGGGCGCCCCGGTGGTGGCGGCGCGCCAGGCGACGCTGGCGCTGAACGCGCGGCCTGGCGTTGAATTGCAGGTGGCCGACGATGCCCGGAGCTATGCCGACCGCATTGTGGAACTGATTGACGACCCGACCCGCGGCGCGATCCAGGGCCAGGCCGGTCGCGCCTATGTCGAGCGCCACCACAACTGGGATGGGAGCGCGGGCATTCTGGAGCACGTGTACGAGGTGGCCAGGCGGACAGTGGGCGCCTGATAACGGGCGTCCGGCAGAGGTTACATTGTTGTCAGCACCCCGCAGGTGCCGCCGCGTTGCGTAGCGCATCGTGACAACTCAACTGGCTGTTGCAAGGTGCATCACGCAGAGGTTGCCAGACCGGGTAAGGACCAGCCTGAAAGGAGCGCCATGAGTACCTGGATGTTAATCCTACTTTCAACGGTTATGGGCATCTTTAGCCAGACGATGCTGAAGTACGGCATGAATCGCCTTGGACCGGTAAGCCTGCGCGGGTCAGGGATCCCCGCGATGGTCTGGCAGATTATTTGTTCACCACTTGTGATCGGCGGTCTCCTGATCTACGGCCTGGGCACCTTCTTCTGGCTCGTCACGCTATCGCGCATTGAGCTAAGTATGGCCTACCCCTTTGCTACCTTGAGCCATGTCCTGCTCTTCCTGGTAGGCTGGCTCGTCCTACGCGAGCGCGTCAGCCCGCTGCGGGCAGGGGGGGTGCTGCTGATCTGTGCAGGGATGCTGCTCGTCGCCGCCTCGTAACCTGATGGCAATCGCCAGCACAGGTCAGAATAGTTCGCAGTTTTCGTAGCGATTGAACGCAATGTCACCGACGCCGCGCTCCGTGACACGGTCCACGTGAACCCCCCTCGCAGGCCGCCGCGCCAGGAGCCTATCCGATAGCCAGGTTATCCGGTCAGGGTCTGGAAGGGCGCAGCCCTCCCATCAAGCAGGGGGTGGGGAACCCCGGGTTTCCCACCCCTCTCGAAACGAGCGCGGCAAAGAGCGTTTAAGAAAGGTCAAAACCTTCTCAGACCCACGCGACAGAGTTGAGTTATCCAGATAAGCTCTAAATGGATTGTCAACTCGCTTCAAGAGCAGATTTAGAAGACCTTTATGTGCCGCCTCTATACTGCAAGCAGCCGTCTCAAGCGGCACCGAGCGCCATGGATGTCCAGGTTTGGCACGTTACGGTCGGAATCATACAACATAGACTACCGGGCAATCAGGAGAGCAGCCGCATGACAGCCCAGTGCAACCTGTCAATTATCATTCCCTGCTACAACGAAGCATCAGGTATTGCCGAGATGCATGCGCGGCTCAGCGCCGTACTTCCTGAGCTGCGACAGCGCGGAAAGGTAGAACTGGTGCTGGTTGATGATGGCAGCGTGGATGGAACCGGGGATTTGCTCGAAGCGACCTTCCGGGACCTACCTGCGGTCACGATCGTCCGCCACGCACGGAATCGCGGGCTTGGCGCGGCACTCCGCACCGGTTTCGAGCACGCCAGCGGGGCGATCATTGTTATGACCGACAGCGACGGCACATACCCGTTTGTCCAGATTCCCGCCTTGCTCGACCGTATGCTGCCAGATGTTGATGTCGTTACGGCATCGCCCTATCATCCCCAGGGCGGCGTGGCGAACGTTCCCGCCTACCGCATCTTTATCAGCAAAGGTGCGTCACTGCTGTACCGGATGCTCCTCAATTGGCGCGTCCACACC
>JAOACN010000275.1 GCA_026417815.1 Chloroflexaceae bacterium
TCGCTCGTCGGCAGCGTCAGATGTGTATAAGAGCCAGACGGCAGGTCTTCGTCACGGGGCGAGGTAAAGGGGTGGTGCACGGCGTCCCAGCGTTCTTCCTCGGGGTTCCACTCGAACATCGGGAAATCAACGATCCAGGCGAAGCTGAGGGTATTGGGGTCAATCAGCCCGAGGCGCGCGGCCAGTTCGCGGCGCAGACGGTCGAGGGCCGCGGCCACGACCGAGGGGGTATCGGCCACGAGCAGCAGCAAGTCGCCAGGGCCAGCGCCCATGCGCTCGATGATCGCGTCGAGTTCGCCCGGCGCCAGGTTCTTCGCGAACGACGAGCGCACCTCGCCGCCATCGGCGGGCAGGGCCGCCCAGGCCAGGCCGCGCGCGCCGCCCACACGGGCCAGTTCGGCCAGTTCGTCGATCTGCTTGCGCGAGAAGCCCGCGCAGCCGGGCGCCCGCAGGCCCTTGACCTGGCCGCCGCGCTCGAGCGCCCCCTGGAACACCTGGAAGGGCGTGTTGGCGAGCACGTCTCCGAGGTTGACCAGTTCCAGGTCGTAGCGCAAATCGGGCTTGTCGGACCCATAGCGTTCCATCGCCTCGGTATAGGTCAGGCGGCGGAAGGGTGTGGAGAGGGTCTTATGGGGCGTGATCGTCTGGCACAGGGCGATGAACAGCCGTTCGATCAGGTTCAGCACGTCCTCCTGGTCCACGAAGCTCATCTCCAGATCGAGCTGGGTAAACTCCGGCTGCCGGTCGGCGCGCTGATCTTCGTCGCGGAAACAGCGGGCAATCTGAAAGTATTTGTCGAAGCCCGCCACCATCAGCAACTGCTTGAGTTGCTGGGGGCTCTGCGGCAGGGCGTAGAACTTGCCGGGGTGCAGGCGCGAGGGCACCAGGTAGTCGCGCGCGCCCTCGGGGGTTGACTTGATGAGGATGGGCGTCTCGATCTCCAGGAAGCCCTCGCGATCGAGAAAATCGCGCATGAACTTGACGACCCGATGGCGCAGGATGATATTTCGCTGCATACGCTCGCGCCGGAGATCCAGGTAGCGGTACTTGAGGCGCAGGGCCTCGTCCTCGCCGCCTTCTTTGGCGATGTACAGCGGGGGGGTGCGGGCCGGGTTCAGCACCGTGGCCTCCAACGCCTCCACTTCGATCGCCCCGGTGGCCAGATCGGGGTTCACGGCTTCAGGGGGCCGCGGGCGGACCACCCCTCGCACTTGCAACACGTACTCGGAACGCGCCTCGTCGGCGACCCGGTGGGCCGCGGCGACGGCGCTGTCAAAGACGACCTGGGTAATGCCGTAGCGGTCACGCAAATCAATAAAAATCAGTTCGCCATGGTCGCGGCGGCGATGCACCCATCCCGCCAGAGTTACCGTGGCGCCAACGTGCCCCTGCCGCAGCTCGCCGCAGGTGTGCGAGCGGAACATAAGCTCTCCTGCCAGTCTGAAGATCTCGATCCGGTCACCACAACGAGGAGGTTCCCGGGTGGGCCGCGCCCTCCTCGAACCTCCCGGCCGGCGAGCCGGCGCGCACAATCCATGGCATTATAACACGGCGCCACCCTGACGCCGTTCTTACGCTATAATCAGCGTAGGACATGGTTCACTCCTGCGTTATCGCTAGAAGGGACGCGGGGAGGCGCCGCCGCTCCGCAACCAGTTGCCGCCCGCCGCGAGCGGGAGAATCACGGTGCGCGGCGGGCGGCGCCCTCCGCACTTTCCCGAACGGGTACGCAACCAGCCGCGCGGCGAAACCATGTCTCCGAGCCGCGGTGCGGCTCGGAGGTGTCCCGGGCTCTAGCGGTTGTAACTGAACGGTGCATCATGGCGACAACAGTAGCGCGCGCCAGCGCGCCACCCGGGGTACGACGCTCGGTGCGTATTCTCGGGGTGCGCGTTGACGATGTCACCGAAGACGAGACGGTGCTGCTGGCCGACGCGCTGATCCGTGCTGGCGGGCGGCACCAGGTTGTCACGGTGAACCCGGAGTTTGTGATCGAGGCGGGGCGCAATCCGGTCTTTGCCGCGGCGCTGGAGGGCGCCGACCTGGCCACGCCCGACGGGGTGGGGTTGTTGCTGGCGGCGCGCTACCTGGGTACACCGTTGCGGGGCCGCGTTACGGGGGTGGAACTGACGCAGCGGCTCGCCGCCCTGAGCGCCCAACGCGGCTACCGGCTCTTTCTGCTGGGCGCGGCCCCCGGCGTGGCCCAGGCCGCGGCCCTGGCACTCCAGCGACGCTATCCAGGGCTAATCATCGCGGGAACGTTCGCTGGCTCGCCCGATCCCCGTCACGAGCCGTTCCTGCGCCAGTTGATCGTCGCGGCGCAACCGCACATTCTCCTGGTGGCCTATGGACATCCGCGCCAGGATGTCTGGATCGCCCGGAACCAGCCCTATCTGAACGTTCCGCTGGCGATCGGGGTGGGTGGAGTGTTCGATTATCTGTCCGGGCGCGTGCCCCGCGCCCCGGCCTGGATGCGCCGCGCCGGTCTGGAGTGGTTCTACCGCCTCCTGCGACAGCCCGAGCGCTGGCCGCGCATCGTTGATGCCGTACCCCGCTTTACCTGGGCCGTGGTGACCCGGGGGCGCAGAGGATAGCGCCCGGTAACCTCTAACCTGGTTATCTGGATAGGTTCTTAGTCTCTGCCAAGGAGCAGTTCTATGTCGCAGACGACCGCCGAGAAGATCGAAGAGTTGCGCCGCCGTCGCCAGCAGGTCCTGACCGGCGACCCCCAGGCCATCCAGAAGCAACACGAACGCGGCAAGCTGACCGCGCGGGAGCGTATTGACCGGCTGCTCGACCCCGGATCGTTCGTCGAACTCGATGCCTTCGCCGTCCATCGCACGTCTGCCTTTGGTATGGAGCGGCGCAAGCCTCTGGGCGACGGCGTGATCACCGGTCACGGCACCATTGATGGGCGACCGGTCTGCGTGTTTTCCCAGGATTTCACCATTTTCGGCGGCAGCCTGGGCGAGGTCTTTGCCGAGAAGATCTGCAAAGTGATGGATCTGGCCCTGCGGATGGGCGTGCCCTGCATTGGCATCAACGATTCAGGCGGCGCGCGCATTCAGGAAGGGGTCGTCAGTCTGGGCGGCTATGCCGAGATCTTCTACCGTAACGTGATCAGCAGCGGCGTGATCCCCCAGCTCTCGATCATCGCCGGCCCCTGCGCTGGCGGAGCCGTCTACTCCCCGGCCATGACCGATTTTATTCTCATGGTGAAGGGGTCAAGCCAGATGTTCATTACCGGCCCGGATGTGATCAAGACGGTCACCGGGGAAGAGGTGGGGTTCGAAGAACTGGGCGGAGCGATGACCCACAACACCCGCAGCGGCGTGGCCCACTTCGCCGCCGATAGCGAGGACGAGTGCTTCGACCAGTTACGCACGCTCCTCTCGTTCATTCCCTCGAACAACATGGACGACCCGCCCTCTATCCCGCCCACCGACGATCCCGAGCGCACCGAGGAAGATCTGCAGACCCTCATCCCCGATAACCCGCGCAAGGCCTATGACATTGTCAAGGTGATCGAGGCCGTGGTGGATCACGGCGAGTTCTTCGAGGTGCAGCCCTTCTGGGCGCGCAACATCGTGATCGGCTTTGCCCGGCTCGATGGCCATCCCGTCGGCGTGGTCGCCAACCAGCCCATGCAACTCGCCGGCACGCTGGACATTGACAGCTCGGTCAAGGGGGCGCGTTTCGTGCGCTTCTGTGACGCCTTCAATATCCCCCTGGTGACCTTCGTGGATGTGCCGGGCTTCCTGCCGGGCACCCAGCAGGAGTACGGCGGGATCATTCGCCACGGCGCCAAGTTGCTCTACGCCTACTGCGAGGCCACGGTGCCTAAGCTCACGGTGATCACGCGCAAGGCCTACGGCGGAGCCTATGACGTGATGGCCTCCAAACATATCCGCGCCGATTTTAACTTCGCCTGGCCCACTGCCGAGATCGCCGTGATGGGCGTGGACGCCGCGGTGCGCATCATCTTCCGCAAGGAGCTTGCCGAGGCCGCCGACCCGCAGCAGCGCCTGGCCGAACTGGTCGAGGATTACCAGAACCGCTTCGCCAATCCCTACGTCGCCGCGGAGCGCGGGTACATCGACGCCGTGATCGAACCCAGGGAGACGCGCCCGGCCCTGATCCGCGCCCTCCGCATCGCCCGCACCAAGCGCCAGAGCATGCCCGCGCGCAAGCACGGGAACATTCCGCTGTAAGCCGCAGGAGGGGCGAAAAAACTGCCAGGTGCGGCAACGGAACGTCAGTGACCAGACGCTCCGTTGCCGCACCTGGCATGTTTTGCGGATGGTACGGACGCAGCGCGCTGCGTCCGTACGGACGCAGCGCGCTGCGTCCTGCGCGCTGCGTCCTGCGCGCTGCGTCCTGCGCGCTGCGTCCTGCGCGCTGCGTCCTGCGCGCTGCGTCCTGCGCGCTGCGTCCTGCGCGCTGCGTCCTGCGCGCTGCGTCCTGCGCGCTGCG
>JAOACN010000667.1 GCA_026417815.1 Chloroflexaceae bacterium
GTGTACCCGTATCCCCGCCACAACCATCGGCGCCCTACGGTCTGGTTGAACCGTTCCTCAGCGCCTGGCGCCGGGCCGGTGGCGAGGCCCTCGGGCCGCCGCGCACGCCTCCGCTGTGGATTGACGATTTCCAGGTGCAACTCTTCGCCCGTCATGCCATTACGGCCACCGACGGGCAACGGGCCATCGTCGAACCTCTGGCGCCAGGGTGGGAACGCCGGTACCCCGATGACCTGCTGCACCTGCCTGCCTCGCCCTTCCGCGCTTCCCTGAGCCTGAGCGACACCGCGGGTCCCGTGGCCCGCCCGCTGCTCCCACTTACGGCGACGCTGCGTGTGCCGGGCTACGGCGGCCCGATCGAGGTGCGCCTCTTCGACGGCGCCCTGCGACCGGCAGGGATCGCGACGACTGAGATCAGCGCCGGCCACGGCGAGATTACCTTGCTGCCGCGCGGGCGCGTTGGCGACCAGTGGGCCGTCGTGGTCATCAACGGGGAGATCGCCGCCGCCCACAGCCGCATCTTCACCCTCGATCCCATCACTGAGGTGCGTACCGGCCAGCCGGACCTGGACGCCCTCTACCCTCGCCTGCGCGCCTTTATGCAGCAGGACGTGGTCGCCTATGAACTCGACGGGCGCCCGGTGCGCGGCTATCGCTCCCCCGACAACCCCCTCCTGTGGTTGCGCGACCACGTCTACCAGGGGCGCGGCTTTCGCTACTTTGAACGCGACGTGACCAGCCTGCTCGACGCCTTTCGCGCCGCCCAGCGGCCCGATGGCAGCTTTCCCGATGTGATCGACTACCCTGAGCGCGCGGTGCGCGCCTTTCGCAAAGAAGTCGAGAGTGACCTGGAGTTCCTCTTCGTGCAGGGCGTGTACGAGGCCTGGCAAATGACCGGCGACGATGCCTGGCTGCGCTCCAACCTGGAGGCCATGCGGCGCGCCCTGGGCTATATCACCAGCGACCCGCTGCGCTGGAACGCCGAACGGGGCCTGGTGCGCCGTCCCTACACCATTGATATGTGGGACTTCTCCTACGGCCCGACAACCATCAGCCCCGACGGGCGTCCGGCCCCCCGTCACTGGATCGACGCGGACACGATCTGGGGGACGTTTCACGGCGACAATACCGGCCTGGCCCATGCACTGATGTTGATGGCCCGTGTCGAGGAGCGCGTGGGCGACCCGGCCCTGGCCGAAACCTGGCGCGCCCGGAGCCGCGACCTGATGCAACGCCTGAACGATCTGAGCTGGAACGGTCGCTTCTTCACCCACTTTGTCCCCGAGGACCCGGCCTTTCGCCCCGATGGAGTGGACCCGGCGACGCAACTCAGCCTCTCCAACGCCTACGCCCTCAACCGTGAGGCGCTGGACCAGTGGCAGGGCCAGCAGATCGTCGAAGAGTACTACCGGCGCCGCGATTTCGGGCGCGCCTTCGCGGAATGGTACAGTATTGACCCGCCCTTCCCGCCGGGAAGCTTCGGCATGGCCGGGGGCAAGGGTGAAAATCCCGGGGAGTATGTCAATGGGGGCATCATGCCCCTGGTGGGCGGCGAACTGGCCCGCGGCGCCTTCCGCTACGGCCTGGAAGCCTACGGCTTCGACATTCTCCGGCGCTACGCCGAACTCACCCGCCTCACCGGGGCCACCTACCTGTGGTACTATCCCACCGGCACGCCTGGCATTCAGGGACCCGACACCCTGGCCACCGACGGCTGGGGAGCGGGGGCGATGATCGGCGCGCTTATGGAAGGCGCCGCCGGGTTCAACGATCGCGCCAGTGGCTACCGCGACCTGCTCCTCACCCCCCGCTGGGCCGCCGACCCGAGTGTTGCAGAGGTCTACGCCGTGGCCCGCTACGCTGCCTCTGAGGGCTACGCGGCCTACCACTGGCGCCGCGAGGCGCGCTCCCTCACCTTGAGCTTCACCGGCAGCGCCGAACGCGCCGAGGTGCGCCTCCTCGTCCCCCAGGAGATCGCCTCCCACCCGCTCGAAGTGACCCTCAACGGCGCCCGCCTCCCCTCCACCATCCAGGTCACCCGCACCAGTGCCTATGTCGTGGTACCGGTCACCGGCGGCGACGCCGAGATTGTGATCCGCTGGTAGGCAGGCGGAGAGCCGGGGTCTCGCAGGTGTAGGGTTTTTCAAGTGAGAAGGGGGTTTCGGCATTCCCATGCGCTTACGACCCTCACCCCCCTGCCCCCCTCTCCACCTACGGTGGAGAGGGGGATTTGGGCGTCCCAATGCTCCAGATGGCGCATGCGACGCGAGGATGGGCCGGAAAACCTTACACCTGAGAAGGAGCCGAGGTTCCCCTACGCCGCGCAACAATGGGGTACAGGGAGTTTTCCTGCCCTCCCGGGACCTCCCATCCAATGGTATACTCCTCCTGGTATCCCTGCATCTCCACGCCCCAGAGGCAGCATGGCCAGAACGAACTTCGAGCCGGCACAGCACGGTTTTGCCTTCCCTAACTCGTGGCGGCTGAAGCCCGAGGAACGCACCCGCCTGCGCCAGACCCTTGCCCAGTCCACCGGCGAAGCAACCAGCACCCTGGGCAATGACCCCTTCGGCTTCGTGCGCACGATGGTCTCGCCGCAGTTGGCCCAGTGGATCGAAACGGCCCTGCCCGACACCTACGGTCTCTGCGGTGGAATGGCCTTTGCCGCCGCGGACTATTTCCGCACCGGCAAGCCCGTTCCCCACGGCATTACCCCGAACCTGCCCCCTGATAGCGACGCACCGCTCGACCGGGCCGTGCGCGACTACCTGTGGAAGCGTCAGCTCGATAGCCTCGCACCCAACGCCCCGGTGTTGCTCTCGTGGATGGCCATGCTCTTCCTGCCGCTGCCCGGCGCCGGTCCAGGCTGGTTGCTGGAGCGGACCCGCGAGCAGTTCACCAACCTCAAGGGCTTTCTCGCCCAGGGTCAACCCTGGCCGATCTGCCTGATCGGCAGTTCGACGTCGCCGTTCAACAACCACCAGGTGCTCGCCATCGGCGTGGACGACCCCGGAGACGGTACCGGCGCCATCTTCGTCTACGATGCCAACTGCCCCGGCCGAGCCCAGACCATCGGGCTCGATATGCGCGGCGCGGTCCTGCAAGCTACTGAGAGTTGCCCCAGCGCCGAACGTGGCGCCCTGCGCGGCTTCTTCTGCGAACACTATACCCCGGCGCCGCCCCCGGATTTGCCGCCAGGAAGCCAACGCAAACCGGCCCCGTGATAACATTCCGGATTTTGGATTAATGAGCCTTCCTCGGAAGATGCAACCCTCACGCACTGGTAAGACGTATTCAGACAAGAGCACCAGAACCGCAGGATATGGCTACCACGTTAACGGTTACCCCATGGGGCGCCGACACGGCCCTGGCGGGCTTCGAGGCGCGCACCCTGGTGTTCCCTCCCGACGACGAAGGACCGGTCATTGCCACCCTGGTGCGCCGCCGCGCTGCCGCCCCGGCGGGCCGCGCGGTGCTCTACCTCCACGGGTTCGTGGACTACTTCTTCCAGAGGCATCTGGCCGAGGCCTTTAATGCCCATGGTTACCACTTCTACGCCCTCGACCTGCGCAAATACGGACGCTCGCTGCGCCCCGGCCAGACGCCGAACTTCTGTACCGATCTTCGCGAGTACTACGCCGAACTGGACGCCGCCATCACCCTTCTGTATAACGAAGAGGACCGCCCCTGGCTGCTACTGAATGGCCATTCTACGGGCGGCCTCATCGCCGCGCTCTACGCCCATGAGGGGCGCTGGCGCGAGCGGATCAAGGCCCTGTTCCTGAACAGCCCCTTCTTCGCCTTTCATCTCCCGTGGTATCAGCGTGCGCCCGCGCGGCTGCTTGCCGCCCTGGGCCGCTGGCGCCCCCGTCTTGCCGCCAATGGCTCGGTCTCGCCCTGCTATGCCCATAGCCTGCACCGCAGGTATCGCGGCGAGTGGGAGTTCAACCTGGCGTGGAAACCGCTGGAGGGCTTTCCGGCCTATGCCGGGTGGATGCGCGCGGTGATGCGGGCGCAGCGCCGGCTCCAGGCCGGGCTGGAAATAGCCTGTCCGGTGCTGATTATGCACTCGACGCGCTCGGTGCTCCTGCCGCGTTGGGACGAACGCCTGCTGCGGGCCGACGCGGTGCTCAACGTGGCCCACATGCGCCGGTATGGGCCGGGCCTCGGCCCCCACGTGACGCTGGTCGCCATCGAGGGCGGCATGCACGACCTGACCCTCTCAGCCGCGCCGGTGCGCGCGCGGGTCTTCGAGGAACTGTTCGCCTGGCTGGAATGTCGGCCCTGGGACCGGTAGGCCCGGGATCGTCACAGCACCCCGTAGGCCACGAATGCCCCAACCACGCACGCCGCCGCCAGAACCAACCCGGCGACGACCTGCATCGGCGTGTGGTTGCGCGTCCGCACCCGCGCCCATCCCAGGGCCAGGGCGCACAGCCAGAGGGCCAGGCCCAGCGGCTCGGAGTAGAGCGCGGCCAGCGTCGCGGTTGAACCCATACTCGAGGCGTGGACGCTGATCTTCCAGTACAGGTTGATGATCCAGGCCAGCACGCTGAGCGCAATGCCCGAGGCCACCATCGCCAGAATGGGCGGCGGCGCACCGAGCAGTTGCAACACGACCATGCCGACCACCAGGTTGACAATGCCAAAGAGGTACAACTCGTTGCGCTGCGAGCGCACCGAAACATCGTCATCGGTATAGGCGCCCTGCCGCAGGCGAATGGTGAAGAAGAGCGTGGGCGGCAGCACCTGCAGTCCGGTGCAGAGCAGGGCCCAGGAAAGACCCGCCCGGCGCGGCTCCACGCCGAGCAAACCAACGATAAAGATACTCACCACGCCGAGGAACACCGGATGCAGTACCTGCGAGATAAGCCGGGCCACGGCATAGCCGCGGCCCGGCGCTGCCCCCCGCTGGATGGCCTCAGCGGTCAGATCGTTCTGTGAAGACATGTTCACGCGATCCTTCACTCGGTCCACCGGCTGTCTCTT